>DASWSX010000047.1:0-3055 GCA_036402435.1 Telluria sp.
TCGGGATTCCGGAAGCGACCGTGCGCACCCGTTATTTCCGGGCCCGCGGCCTGCTGCGCGAAGCCTTGTCGCGCGAGCTCGACGTCGCGCTGGAAGACGCGTTTGCCTTCGATGGCGCGCGGTGCGACCGCATCGTCGCCAGCGTGCTGGCACGGCTGCAACATTGACCCACCACACCAAGGAGAAAACCATGTCCTTCCTGACTTCCCTCGACGACGTTGCCCAGGGCACGCGCCGTTCCTTCCTTTCCAGATCCGGCCTGCTGCTGTCCGGTGCGGCCGTGGCCCTGCTGGCCGGCGAAGATGCGTTAGCCGCGAAAGCAGGCAAACCGACCGATGACGATGTGCGCATCCTCAACACGGCGCTCGGCGCCGAACTGGAAGCCGTCGCCGCCTACCAGCTGGGCGCCGACAGCGGCTTGCTGCAACAGCCGGTGCGCGACCTCGCGCTCACTTTCCAGGGCCACCACAAGGAGCACGCCGACGTGCTGGCCAAAGCCATCGCCAGGCTGGGCGGCAAGGCGGTGGCGGCGAAGGAGAAATACACCTTCCCGACCGAAAGCCTGAAATCGCAGGCGGACGTGCTGCGCTTCGCGGCCACGCTGGAGAAGGGCGCGGTCAGCGCCTACCTTGGCGCCGTGCCGCTGTTCGGCAACCGCGAGCTCGCCAAGGCCGCCGCCAGCATCCTGGGCGATGAGGCGATGCATTGGGCTGTCCTGCGCAACGCCCTCGGCGAAGTGCCGGTGCCGTCGGCCTTCGTCGCATGATGCGCAGCGCCACCGCCGCGGCCGTCGGCGCCGCCCTGGCGCTGGCCGCGCCCGGCGCGCCGGCGCCTGCCACGCAAACCGTGCCCGCGTCCGCGCCGGCGGCATCCATCGGCAACGCGGCCGCCGGCAAGGTGGTCTACGAACGCTGCCTGGCCTGCCACGCCCTGGCCTACGATCGCACCGGCCCCCGCCACTGCGGCCTGTTCGGCCGCCGCGCCGGCAGCGTGCCTGGCTTTGATTATTCCGAGGCGATGCAGCGCTCGCGCATCGTCTGGGATGACAAGACCCTCAACCTGTTCCTGGCCGACCCGCCCCGGGCGGTCCCTGGCACCAGCATGGGCTATGCCGGCATCAAGGACAGCGCGGAACGCGCGGACCTGATTGCCTACCTGAAGCAAGCCTGCCCCCGCTAAGCCCGCGCCGACGCGCGCCGGATTTTGCGGTATGCTCGCTGCATGAGCAATGCATTGCAGCGCCTGCCGGACCTGTTACTGGACGCCGTCTTCATGGTGGACGAGGGCGGCCGCATTGTCTTCGTCAATCCCGCCTGCCGCGCGATCTTTGGCTATGCGCCGGAAGAAATGATCGGCCGCATGATCCTCGACTTCATCCACCCCGGCGACAAAGAGCGCACGGTGGCGGAAATGGGACATGTCCTCAGCGGCCGTCCCGGCCTCGGTTTCGAAAACCGCTACATGCGCAAGGACGGCAGCGTGGCCCACATCATGTGGACCGCGCGCTGGTCGCCGGAAGACCGTTTGCGCATCGGCGTCGCGCGCGACATCAGCGAACGCAAACGTGCCGAACAGCGCCAGGCCGGCATGCTGGCGCTGGCCACCGCCGCCCACGGCGCCGCATCGCTGTCCGAACTGTTCAGCGCCTTCGAAGGCATCCTGCAAGACATGTTGCCTGTGCGCGGCATGGTGGCCGTGCTGCAGCCCGGCGAACGCCTGGCCTATGCCAGCGTGCCGCCGGACGCGGCGCCGTCCGACGCCACCGGCTGGCATCACCTCACCTTGTCCGCGTCGGGCATCGGGTTCGGCGAAATGCGCCTGGACCTGGGCAAGCATGGCACGCTGTCGGCGAAGGAG
This sequence comes from Telluria sp., assembly GCA_036402435.1. Lineage (GTDB taxonomy): Bacteria > Pseudomonadota > Gammaproteobacteria > Burkholderiales > Burkholderiaceae_D > Telluria_A. The sequence continues at coordinate 1,858 of DASWSX010000047.1, forward strand.
ATCGATTTGCTGGCATTTGCCGCGGGACAGGCCGGCGCCGTCATCGAGCGCCTCGCGCTGCACGCCGACCTGGCCCACGCCGCGCGTTACGACGAATTGACCGGCTTGCCGAACCGCAGGCTGTTCCAGGACCGCATCCTCTCGGCCATCGCGCGCTGCCGCCGCGGCCAGTCGCGCGGCGCCCTGTTGTTCATCGACCTGGACGACTTCAAGCTGGTGAACGACGAGCATGGCCACCTCGCCGGCGACCAGCTGCTGCAAGCCATCGCGCGCCGCATCACTTCCTGCGTGCGTGAAGCCGACACGGTAGCCCGCATCGGCGGCGATGAGTTCGTGGCCTTGCTGGAAAACGTTGCCGACCTGGCGCAAGCCGAAGCGGTGGCCAGCAAGATCAGGCAAGTGATCGCCACCCCGCTGGTGCAGGGCGGACGCACCCTGCAGCCGCATGCCAGCATCGGCATCGCCCTCTATCCCGAGCACGGGGAAGTCATCGACCAACTGATGCGCCATGCCGATCAGGCCATGTACGCCAGCAAAGCCGCGCGCAAGGCGGCCGCCGCTTGAGCCGCGGCTGGCCGGCAAGGCGCGGCCCGGCCTGACGGGCAAGCATGCGCAAGCTGCCGCTGGCATTGTCCGCTTCCTGAACTGTGTTTAACGGAATCCTAACGCGGGCTCTGCTAGCCTGCTGCCGATTCCGTAGAGCAACGCAGTTCACTTTGAGAAAGGCAGCATATGAAGTTGAAGATGGCAGTACTGGCAGCCACCCTGATGGCTGGCACGGCATGGGCGCAGGCGGCCGACCACGCGCCGCATTGGGAATATGCGGGCAAGGCGGGCAGCGCGCACTGGGCCGACCTGGACCAGGGTTTCGCGGCGTGCAAACTGGGCAAGGAGCAGTCGCCGATCGATATCCGGGGCGCCAAGCCGGAAGCGCTGGCGCCGATCGGCTTCGAGTACAGCGGCAGTCCCGCCGAAATCGTCAATAACGGCCATACCGTCCAGGTCAACCTGGCCAAGGGCGGCTCCATCAAGCTGGCGTCGGGCGAATACCAGCTGTTGCAGTTCCATTTCCATACCCCGAGCGAGGAAAAGGTCAACGGCAAGCGCTACCCGCTGGTGGCCCACCTGGTGCACAAGAACGATGCCGGCGCGCTGGCGGTGGTGGCGGTGCTGTTCAAGCTGGGGCATGAGAATGGCG
>DASWSX010000048.1:0-36866 GCA_036402435.1 Telluria sp.
GCAGCCGCCCAGCGCCAGCGCTTCGTCCACGATGGTCTTCAGCGGCAGGTGTTTGCCGCCGCGCAGTTGCTCGTCGGCCGTGATGACGGCGACGGCGCCTGCGTCGATGATGCGTTCCTGCAGCGACTTGGCCGAGAAGCCGCCGAACACCACCGAGTGGGTCGCGCCGATCCGGGCACATGCCTGCATTGCGGCCACGCCTTCGATCGACATCGGCATATAGATAACGACGCGGTCGCCCTTCTTGATGCCACGCGACTTCAGGCCGTTGGCGAACTTGCACACCTTCTCGTAAAGTTCCTGGTACGTGGCGCGCGTGACCTTGCCGTCGTCCGCTTCGAAGATGATGGCAGTCTTGCCGGCGTTGCCGTTCTTGAGGTTGCGGTCGAGGCAGTTGTAGGAGACGTTCAGCTCGCCATCGCCAAACCATTTGTAGAACGGCGCCTCGGACTCGTCGAGCGTGGTGCTGAACGGCTTGTGCCAGTCCAGGTTCTCGCGCGCCAGGCGTGACCAGAAGCCTTCATAGTCATTGGCAGCTTCGGCGCACAGCTTGTTGTAGGCGTCCATGCCCGGAATCGCGGCGTTTGCAACAAACTCCGCCGGCGGCGTGAAAACGCGATTTTCCTGCAAGCCGTGATTTTGTTCCTGATTGGCCATGCTTGTCTCCCTAGGTGTCATTAGTTTTGCAACAACGTTAACCGCCCCCGCTTACTGCCCCCTTACAGTGCAAAAACGCGGATGACGCCGGTTCGTTGCGGCCCGCCTGTCTGGCGCTGGTCTGTGCGATTTTACCAACCTTTCATCCCCCTACCCGTACGGCACCTGCCACCCGTCTCCCGTTGCGGCAGTTTCTCCCCGGTCTTTGCGCCAAATCAAACTTCTCGTCCGCAATCGACGGCTAAACGTCATCGTCCAGCCCGTGTAAAATGACGCATCGCAAATTTTTGCCATTCTGGAGCACCACCCGCATGTCTGAGCCGCAATTTTCGAACACCCCTCCGCCGAAACTGACTCCGTTAAACAACCTGATTTTCGCCAGCCGCTGGCTGCAGTTGCCGCTCTACCTGGGCCTGATCCTGGCACAGTGCGTCTACGTGTTCCATTTCTGGGTCGAGCTCAAGGACCTGATCGGCGCAGCCATGGGCAATGCAGCCTCGCTGCAGCACCTGCTCGATGCGGTGACCGTGCCGGGCGCGCCACGCCCCGAAAAATTGAACGAAGCGACCATCATGCTGGTCGTATTGGGACTCATTGACGTTGTCATGATCTCCAACCTGCTGATCATGGTGATCGTGGGCGGCTACGAAACCTTCGTCTCGCGGATGCACCTGCAGGGGCATCCCGACCAGCCGGAATGGCTGTCGCACGTGAACGCATCGGTGCTGAAGACCAAGCTGGCCATGGCCATCATCGGCATCTCATCGATCCACCTGCTGAAAACCTTTATCAATGCGGCCAACTATTCGCTTGAGGTGATGATCGCGCAAACGGTAATCCACTGCGTGTTCCTGCTATCGGCACTGGCCATTGCCTATACTGACCGCATCATGACCAACACCCAGGCGCTCGCCAAAGCCAATCATTAACGTCCATACGAGAACCCCCATGACCGTCATCAAACAGGAAGACCTGATCGAATCCGTTGCCGCTGCGCTTCAGTACATCAGCTACTACCACCCTGCCGACTACATCCAGCACCTGGCGCGCGCCTACGAGGCCGAACAGAGCCCGGCGGCCAAGGACGCGATCGCGCAGATCCTGACCAACTCGCGCATGTGCGCTGAAGGCAAGCGCCCGATCTGCCAGGACACCGGCATCGTCAACGTCTTCCTCAAGATCGGCATGGGCGTGCGCTTCGAAGGCTTCTCCGGCACCGTCACCGATGCCATCAACGAAGGCGTGCGCCGCGCGTACAACTTCGATGACAACAAGCTGCGCGCATCGATCGTGGCCGACCCGCAGTTCGACCGCAAGAACACCAAGGACAACACGCCGGCCGTGGTCCACATGGAACTGGTCGAAGGCAATACGGTCGACGTCAAGGTGGCGGCCAAGGGCGGCGGCTCGGAAAACAAGACCAAGTTCGTCATGCTCAATCCATCCGATTCGCTGATCGACTGGATCATGAAGACCGTGCCGACCATGGGCGCCGGCTGGTGCCCGCCTGGCATGCTCGGCATCGGCATCGGCGGCACCGCCGAAAAGGCGATGCTGATGGCCAAGGAAGTCCTGATGGACGACATCGACATGTACGAGCTCAAGCAGCGCGGCCCGCAGAACAAGACCGAAGAACTGCGCATCGAACTGTGCGACAAGATCAACTCGCTGGGCATCGGCGCGCAGGGCCTGGGCGGCCTGACGACCGTGCTCGACGTGAAGATCAAGATGTACCCGACCCACGCCGCGTCCAAGCCGGTCGCGATGATCCCCAACTGCGCCGCCACGCGCCACGCGCACTTCGTGCTTGACGGCTCCGGCCCGAGCTACATCGAGCCGCCTGCGCTGTCGACCTGGCCTGAAGTGCACTGGACCCCGGACACCGAGAAGTCGCGCCGCGTCAACCTCGACACGCTGACCAAGGAAGAAGTCGCTTCGTGGACGCCGGGCCAGACCCTGCTGTTGAACGGCAAAATGCTGACCGGCCGCGACGCCGCGCACAAGCGCATCCAGGACATGCTGGCCAGGGGCGAGAAGCTGCCGGTGGACTTCACCAACCGCGTGATCTACTACGTCGGGCCGGTCGATCCGGTGCGTGATGAAGCAGTCGGTCCGGCTGGTCCTACCACCGCCACGCGGATGGACAAGTTCACCGACATGATGCTCGAAAAGACCGGCCTGATCGCGATGATCGGCAAGGCCGAACGCGGTCCTGCGGCAATCGAGTCGATCAAGAATCACAAGTCGGCCTATCTGATGGCGGTCGGCGGCGCGGCTTACCTGGTCTCGAAGGCGATCAAGCACGCCAAGGTGCTCGGGTTCGAAGACATGGGCATGGAAGCGATCTACGAATTCGACGTGGTCGACATGCCGGTGACGGTAGCGGTCGATTCCAACGGAACGTCGGTGCACAACACCGGCCCGAAGGAATGGGCAGCGAAGATCGAAACGCTGAACATCCCGGTCGTCACGAAGTAAGCAGCAAGCGTTTCACCGTAGGGCGGATAAGCGCATGCGGTGTAGCAGGGGTTTCGAATCGCACGCCATTCGCCTGCGAAACGGTCTCCGCTTGCAAGCGGAGACTCGTTGCCGAAGCATCCGCCTTTTTTTATTTGAACGGCGGCGAACGTTTGCATTACCATTCCATCATGGAAAACAATTCCCTCCCGTCCTGCACTGCCCCCATCGGCGTCTTTGACTCCGGCGTCGGCGGCCTCTCGGTCTTGCGCCACATCCGCGCCCAGCTTCCCAACGAACACCTGCTGTACTTCGCCGACTCCGGCTTCGCCCCTTATGGCGACAAGCCCGAGCACGTGGTCGCCGAGCGTTCCCTTGCGATCGCGGCGTTCCTGGTCGCGCGGGGCGCCAAGGCGCTGGTCGTGGCCTGCAACACCGCCACCGTCGCCGCGATCCGCCTGATCCGCGAACACTATCCCGACATGCCCATCGTCGGCGTCGAGCCCGGCCTGAAGCCGGCAGCGGCGGCATCGCGCAACGGCAAGGTCGGCGTGCTTGCCACCGAATGCACGCTGGGCGGGGCCAAGTTCCTGCAGCTGCGCGAACAGGTCGCGCTGGCCAGCCAGGTCGAATTCCTGACGCAAGGCTGCACTGGCCTGGCCGACCAGATCGAACTGGGCGAACTCGATTCGGCCACAACCACGGCTATGCTGGAGGGCTACATCCTGCCCCTGATCGAGCAGGGCGCGGACACCCTGGTGCTCGGCTGCACCCACTATCCGTTTGTCACTGCGACCATCGAGTCGATCGTGCGCCGCGCCACGCAGCGCGAGGTGGTGCTGATCGACACCGGCGACGCAGTCGCGCGCCAGCTGGCGCGTTTGCTCGCGGCGGCTGGCTGCGCCAACCCCGGCGGGAGTGGGTCCGCGCGCATCGACGGATTCACCAGCGCCAGCGCGGCCGTCCTGTCGGGTGCGTTCTCCAGCCTGCTCGGCATCGACGCCCCGGTCACCGAAGTGGAACCCAAAGCCAAATCCCCTGTCCAAGCGGTACTCGACATTTAGATTTGCCATTCCAAAGATATGTTTGTATAATCTCTAGCTGTCCCGGAAGCATCGGTACAATGCAAGTCAGTGGTGGCTGTAGCTCAGTTGGTAGAGTCCAGGATTGTGATTCCTGTTGTCGTGGGTTCGAGCCCCATCAGCCACCCCATTCACTTGCATGCGTAGTAAAAACGAAATGAGCCACCCTTGAGGTGGCTTTTTTGCGTCTGGTCGATGGCTTTCTTGTTTTTGCTCTCAAGGTTCCCTGTTCCAAATCAATCCAAGCGCGCATTGCCGTTCTCGTGCTATAAATGCAATAAACACAGGAGGATGATATGGATCAAATGGAACGCCGCGCCGATGACCGCCGCCAGGACCACGACACTGCCGCCGCCGTCAGCGAAGCACTCGCATGCCAGCGGGCCTTCGGCAACGATGCCGCCCAGCGCTTCCTCAAGATGCGCGGGATCGAAGGCGACATTGCCCAACAGGCGCTGCTCGATAACTACGACCGCCGCAAGGAAGTCCGCCGCACGTCTGCACTCGCGGTCAACTGAACCACACTGCTGAGTTGTTGTCTTACCGCCGTCGTCCCAACGGCGGAAGGCAAGCGCATGACCATTGAAAGTGACGAGCACTATGCTTTGGAGATGGAATTACGCATCTCCAGGCTAGAAGCCAAAGTTGGCCACATCCAGCGCGATATCCAGCAGCTGAAAGTGGAGACGCGCGCGCTCCGATCTGAAATGATTGGGATCCGCACCACCGACTTCCGGCTGATCTTTGGCGCGATCATTACTGTGGCCCTGGGCTTGGCAGGCATGATGGCCACAGGTTTCGGCTGGCTGTAACTCCCGATTCGTCAATCGACGATCATGGGGATGGCCCTTCGCGGTAAAGTCCGGCGAACTTCATCCCAAAGAACAGGATGTACACGTAGCAGGCGGCCGGCACCAGGAACGACAGGTGCAGTCCGGCCATGTCGGCCACCATGCCCTGCACGAACGGCAGGATGGCGCCGCCGACGATCGCCATGCACAGCAATCCCGAACCCTGCCCCGTTGCCGGGCCCAGCTTGTGCAGCGCCATGCTGAAGATGGTTGGGAACATGATCGAGTTGCACAAGCCAACTGCCAGGATCGCCCACATCGCCAGCTTGCCGTGGCCGAACACGGCCACGAGGATCAGCGCGATCGAGCACGCGGCATTGAACGCCAGCGCCTTGCCCGGGCTAACGTAGCGCATCACCGCAAAGCCGATAAAGCGCCCGACCATCGCCCCGCCCCAGTAGTAGCTCACGTAAGGCGCGGCCTCGGCCGCACTCATGCCCGCGACGTCGCCCTGCTCCAGGAAATTGATCAGGAAGCTGCCAATGCTGACCTCGCCGCCGACATAGACAAAGATGCCGATGGCGCCCAGCACCAGGTGGCGGTGCTGCAGCAGCGACCGCATGCCACCCGGCGCAGCCGACGTGGCTTCCTGGGTGCCGATGCGCGGCAACCTGGCAAACGCGAAGAACAGCGCGAGGCACAGCAACGACGCAGCCAGCACCAGGTAGGGCCCCTGCACCGCGGCCGCTTCCTTTGCCCGGTACGCCACTTGTTCGGCGGCAGGCAGCAGGTTGAATTCGGCTGCCGTCAACACCGCGCCCGACAGGATCAGCATGCCGCCCAGTGCCGGCGCGACGGTGGTCCCGAGCGAATTGAATGCCTGCGTCAGCGTCAGCCGGCTCGATGCCGTGGCAGGATCGCCCAGCGCGGTAACGTAAGGATTGGCGGCCACCTGCAGGATCGTGATGCCCGAAGCCAGGATGAAAAACGCCATCAGGAACATCGCGTACCCGGAGGTCGAGGCAGGATAGAACAGCGCGCATCCGAGCGCGGCAATCAGCAGCCCGGTTACGGCGCCGGCCTGGTAGCCGATCCGCCTGATCAGCGCACCGGCCGGCAGCGACACGACGAAATAGGCGCCGAAGAAACAGAACTGCACCAGCATGGCCTGCACGTAGGTCAGGGTGTACACCGACTTCAGGTGCGGGATCAACACATCGTTCAGGGCGGTCAGCAAGCCCCACATGAAGAACAGGATGGTGATGATGACCAGCGCGCCGGTATTGCCGCCGGCGCCCTGTGTTGCGCTCGTCGCCTGGGCAGGTTGGGAAAAAGTCGCCACGTAATCAATCCTCTTATCGGTAATCGCCATCGATTGGCCGACAATATTACAGCCTTACAAGCACTTCGTGATGTAAACGTAACCGCTTACATGTAGGGAATTTCGCAGGAATCGACTGGCTTGCCCGCCGCATCGAGCCGCTGGGCGCAGATGCTGTAGCCGATGCCAAAATCCAGCTCGATCCGCTCGACCTTGCCGTAGGTTAGCACCAGCGATTTGCGCAGCGTCCGATTGGCCTTCAGCGCGGCCACGTCGGCGGGAATCGCCAGCGCCAGCTTTTCGGCGCCCTGCAGTATCCCATGGCTGCGGTCCACGTCCAGCGCCAGTTCGACGTCAAGCGCGACGCCATTGGCCACGTGGCGCGCTGCCGAGATCGTGCGCTGCGCCCTGACCACGCCCCAGCTGCAGGCGCCAGCCGCATCGCAGCGCTTGACCTGGGCCAGCGGAAACTGCTCGGTGTGGCCTACGCCAGCGCGCAGCGGCCAGGCAGTGCGCAGGGCTTCCGGTTTGTCCGTCACGGCGTCAACCCAGGACAGGCTGTTAACCACCGAAACAGTCTGGCTGGCGCGGGCCTGATCGTGCGGTTCCGGCAGCGCGGCGCATCCGGCCAGCGCCAGCAGCGCAGCAGCGGTAAATGGCATCAATGGGCGCATGGGTGTCCTTCCTGTTCGACTGGGAAATTTAACAACAGGGAGGGTAACAGCGAACCGCAGCGATGGAGCGCGCGGCTGGGAGGAAACGCGGGGCGGAAAAAAACCAGCCGGCTCTGGGCCGGCTGGTGGGGTCATGCTTTTTTAGTCGAGCTTCCAGGCGTAATCGACCTTGGCCCAGGTCTGCGCCGGGGCGCCGTCCTTGGTGCCCGGCTTGAACTTACAGGCCGTCAACGATTTGATCGCGGCCTTGTCGAGGTTCTTGAAGCCGCTGGTCTTTTCCAGCTTGGAGTCAGCCACGCTGCCGTCGGCGTTGACCAGGAAGGCCATCGACACGGTGCCCTGCTCTTCGTTCATCAACGAAGCTTTCGGATACTCAGCCTTGCAATTCTTGGGATCGAAGCTGGCTGGTACTTCGGCAGCGACGGCGGCACAGCTGGCGCCCAGCAGGGCGACGGCGGCGATGAGACGAACACGCTTACTTGTAGACATACCATTTCTCCCAAAAAATTATTGTTAGCTAAAGATCAGAGCGACCAGACGTAGTCGACCTTGGTCCAGGTTTGTGCAACTGCGCCGTCCTTGGTGCCCGGCTTGAACTTGCATGCCGAGATCGCCTTGATGGCGGCCCTGTCGAGGTTACGGTGACCACTGCTCTTTTCCACTTTCGACTCAAGTACCTTGCCGTCTTGCGAGACCAGGAACGACATCGTGACGGCGCCCTGCTCTTCGTTCATCAGGGAAGTCTTTGGATACTCCGCCTTGCAGTTCTTCGAATCGAAGCTGGCCGGTACTTCGGCGGCGAAACTGGTGCTGCTGACTGCCGCGAACATCAGGGCGGCGACGGTGCTGGTGCGCTTATTCATTTTCTTCATTCCCACATCATTTAATTAAAAAAATCGGCTACCCGTCCGGGTCATGCGACGTTGACTACTATTTAAAACTCTTCCCACTCATCGTTACCGCTGGTGGCTGCTGCAATCTTTTTCTGCGGGGCCGCTGGCGCCGCCGCTGCTGGCGCTGCCGCCGCACGTGGCGCCGGGCGCTTCAGTGCCGGCTTGGCTTTGGCAACCACTGCCGGGGCCCTGGCGACCGGGGCCGCTGGCACGTGTGGCTCGCGCTCGGCTACATGAACCTCTTCGCCTTCGACCAGCTTGAAGATGCTGACCACGCGCGACAGTTCGCCGGCCTGGTCCTGCAAGCTCTGCGCTGCTGCCGCCGCCTCTTCAACCAGCGCCGCGTTCTGCTGCGTCATGCTGTCCATTTCAATGATCGACAGGTTGACCTGCTCGATGCCGGCCGACTGTTCCTGGCTTGCATTGGCAATCTCGCTCATGATGTCGGTCACGCGCTTGACGCTGGCAACCACTTCATCCATCGTCACGCCGGCCTGGCCGACCAGCTTGCTGCCGCGCTCGACCTTCTCGACCGAATCGCCGATCAGGGTCTTGATTTCTTTCGCCGCTGCCGCGCTGCGTTGCGCCAGGTTGCGCACTTCCGACGCCACCACCGCAAAGCCGCGGCCCTGTTCGCCGGCACGTGCCGCTTCGACTGCCGCGTTCAGCGCCAGGATGTTGGTTTGGAAGGCGATGCCATCGATCACGCCGATGATGTCGACAATCTTGTTGGCCGAGGTGTTAATCGAACCCATCGTGTCGACCACTTGCGCCACCACGTCGCCACCCTTGCGGGCCACGTCCGAGGCCGTTGCTGCCAGCAGGTTCGCTTCACGGGCATTGTCGGCATTCTGCTTGACGGTCGAGGTCAGCTCTTCCATGGCCGACGCGGTCTTTTCCAGCGCGCTGGCTTGCATTTCGGTACGCGACGACAGGTCGATGTTGCCGGCTGCGATTTCACGCGATGCCGTGCCGATGGTCTCGGTGCCGCCGCGGACCTGGCCGACGATGCCCTTCAGGCTGTTGCGCATTTCGCGCACTTCCATCAGCAGGCTGCCGTGGGCTGCCTTGTCGGTGTCGATGCGGATCGACAGGTCGCCGGCGGCGATGCTGCTGGCGATCCTGGCGGTGTAATCCGGCTCGCCGCCCAGCTGCTTGAGCAGGCCGCGGGTGATGAACCATGCCGCCAGCACACCCAGCGCGCCGGCCACCAGGCCCAGGATGATCATCATGTTGCGGGCATTCTGGAAGCCGCTTTGCGCTTCGGCCTGTGCCTGTGCGCTCATCTTTTCTTCCAGCGTGGCCAGCTTGTCCAGGCCCTCCATCCACTTCCTCTGCGGTGGGCGGATTTCCTTGATCAGCACGCGGGTGGCCGACTCGGCGTCGTTACCCAGCCACAGTGCCGACGCCTTGGCGATCGCCGCCTGGGCCAGCGCTTCGTTTTCGTTAATCTGTACCAGCAGCGCCTTTTCTTCCGGCGAACCTTCGCGGGCAAACACGGCGCTCAGCTTCTTCTGGTCGGCGGCGTACTTGTCGGCGCGCGCCTTGATGTTGTTCATCTCCGGCTCCATGTCGGCCGGGTCGGTCATCAGGGTCAGCACTTTCAGCGACGAAATGCGGTCGCCGACGTTGTTGCGCATGTCGATCACGAGGCGGCTCACCACGCTGTTGACGCTGACGACGCGGTCAAGGCGGTCCTGGATCTCCGACATGCGGAAGATGCCAACCACGGTCACGGCGACCAGGAAGAACAATACGAGGGCAAAACCAAGCGCCAGGCGGGTCCCGACCTTCATGCTGGATAAATTCATTTCGTGTCTTTTCTATGAAACGTATTGATCGGATTCGCTAGGATCACTGGGCCGTCGCGCCGTACTGATGTACGACTGACATTGCTCCGAACCTCCGCGTGTTTCCGTCAGGATAAATCAAAAAAATGACTGCGAATGCAAAAATAAGACCGCAGGCATCGATTGTTTCGTCAGAACAACACCTGTAGAAGGCGTGAGGCACGATTGCCCATAGGAAACACGTACCGATTATAGGGGCTGGTCTTGCCGTGAGGCAAGCATTAACTCGACCGGACGGGAAATACGCCACGTGCATACATGACAAGTAACGACCGGTTAAAAACCGGATCGCAGAATGAAACCTGAAGGTAAACCGAGGCTGGGGAGAGGTGTGGCGGAATGGGGCGCGGCGGCCCCGGTGTTGCGTTTGTGCGTCAGCCGTGCAGAAGCCGGTCGCAGGCGTCAAGCAGCAGGCGTGGGTTTCCCGTTGCCAGTTTGGCAGGATCGGACAGCACCTGGCGGAAACTGCGCGCGCCCGGCAGGCCGGCCATGATGCCCAGCATGTGGCGCGTGATGCTGTTCAGCTTCAGGCCGCGGCCGCCGTGCTCGGCCAGTTGCGCCTGTATGTACGGGATCATCGCCTCAAGCACCTGCTGGCGCGATTTGACCGGCGCGTCGTCGCCGTAGAAGCGCGCGTCGTACTCCGCCATCACATAGGGGTTGTGGTACGCCTCGCGGCCCAGCATGACGCCATCGACATGCGCGAGGTGAGCGGCCACTTCGTCCGCCGTCTTGATGCCGCCGTTGATAATGATTTCCAGCTGCGGGAATTCACGCTTGAGCTGGTAAGCCACGTCATAGCGCAGCGGCGGGATTTCGCGGTTTTCCTTCGGCGACAGGCCCTTCAGCACCGCGTTGCGCGCGTGCACGATGAAGGTAGCGCAGCCGGCGTCGGCAATCGTGCCGACGAAATCGCGCACGAACCCATACTCTTCATTGCGGTCGATCCCTATCCGGTGCTTGACCGTCACGTCGATCGACACGGCATCGCGCATGGCCTTGACGCAGTCGGCCACCAGCTGCGGCTCGGCCATCAGGCAGGCCCCGAAGGCGCCCTTCTGCACCCGTTCGGACGGGCAGCCGCAGTTCAGGTTGATCTCGTCATAACCCCACTGTTCGCCGAGTTTTGCACTTTTAGCAAGGTCGGCCGGGTCGCTGCCGCCCAGCTGCAGCGCCACCGGATGCTCCTCGTCATTAAAGCGCAGGTGGCGCTCGACGTCGCCATACACCAGCGCACCGGTGGTCACCATCTCTGTATATAACCAGGTATGGCGGGTGATCTCGCGGTGGAACTTGCGGCAGTGGCGGTCGGTCCAGTCCATCATCGGCGCGACGGACAGCCGGCGGCCGCGGTAAGGCAGGGTTTTATCGGTCACGTGGTGCTTCTATATAGAGTGGAAAAATTCAGGCCCGTCATGATAGCGCAATCGCGTGGCGGCCGCCCGGCCGGTCCGCCGCAGGGGTGAGCGCGGCGCCAGAAAAATAAATCAAAAAATTTCCACATGGCATTTAATGGATCCGGAAGAACGGTCGTCTTGTACTCATGAGAGCGCAGGAAACAGCGCTCCGGATCACAAACCCACCCTAATTCAGGAGCTTGACCATGCTGAGCCTTCACACCAACAACGCTGCACTTTCCGCACAAAACTCGATCGGCCGCACCCAGCACAGCCTGTCGACCTCGATGACCCGCCTGTCGACCGGCTACCGCATCAACTCGGCAATGGACGACGCGGCCGGCCTGCAGATCGCCACCCGCCTGAAAGCACAGACCAGCGGCATGGGCGTGGCAATGCGTAACACCCAGAACTCGATCTCGATGCTGCAGACCGCCGAAGGCGCGCTCGACGAGACCACCAACATCCTGATGCGCATGAAAGACCTGGCAACCCAGGCAGCCGACGGTTCGTCGTCGAAGGATGACCAGGACGCAATGCAGGCTGAATTCAACTCGCTGAGCGACGAACTGTCGAACATCATGTCGAACACCAAGTTCGGCGGCACCTCGCTGCTGAACAACGGCGCCGGCAAGCTGCAAGCCGCAAACGTCGTGTTCCAGATCGGTGCTGACTCGGCCGAAACGATGGACGTTGACTTCGGCACCGCTGTCGACAAGGTACACACCGACATCGCCCTGGCAGCCCTGAACTACGACGGCGCTGCTTCGGCCACCACCACCGCCGGCACTGAAATCAGCGGCGCTGACGCTGCTGCTGGCGCGACCGCCGCGAACCTGACGATCGACACCCTGGCGACCGCCATCAACAGCGTCAGCTCGCTGCGTTCGCAGATCGGTGCAGTTTCGAACCGCCTCGACCACGTCTACAACAACCTGTCGAACATCACCAGCAACACCAAGAACGCAGCCGGCCGTATCATGGACGTTGACTTCGCGACCGAATCGTCGAACATGACCGCCAAGCAGATGCTGATGCAAGCTGGCACCGCGATGCTCAAGCAGTCGAACGGCATGTCGTCGATGGTTATGTCCCTGCTGCAGTAATACTGGCGCCCTGCCCGGCTGCCCAGCCGGGCTACCGCCCCCGAGCCAGCCGGTTTTACGGCTGGCTTTTTTTTAACTATCGATTTGTTGCGCTTCCATGGCCATCCAATTCGCACCCCTGCTCCCCGTTGCCGTCACGCCGCTCGCGCCAGTCGCGCAGCCCGGCGCGCACACCTTTCCGGCGCTGCAGGCGGCGTTGCCGCTGGTGGCCGCCAGCACACCCGAAGGCATGTCCAATCCTGCGGCGCCACCGGCCAGCACCACCATCACCGCCGCCAGCCTCGCCGAAAGCGCGGCGATGCGTCCCGACCAGCTGTTCATGGCGCGCCAGCTGGCCTGGCCGGCGCTGGACGGCGCCGCGCTGGCGGCCGCGTGGCGCGGCATGGTCGCTACGTATGGTTTGCAGCTGGCAGCGCTGCAGCAGCAGGCCGCGGGGCAGCAGCTGCCGGGCAACCTGTTGATGGCCGGCCAGTTCGCGCCAGCCCCGCAGGCGGCCCAGCAGCCTGCGCTGCACTGGCACCCGGAAGCCTGGCGCTTCGTCACCCAGGGCCAGGCGCGCCCGATGACCTTGCGCGTGCTGTCGGGCGGCATCGACCAGCCCCCCGCACGGCGCCGCCGCGGCAAGGCCGCACTCAGGGTGGAATTGACTTTGCCGGATGGCACGCGTGCCAGCGTCCAGCTCGAGGCGCTGCCCGACGGCGTGATGATGGAACTGGCCACGCCTTTCACCAGCTCGATGGACCAGTTGCGCGCGGCGATGCCGGAGATCAAGGAAGCGATCCTGCGCAGCGGCCTGACCCTGGTGCGCACGACCTTGCGCCATGCGCTGGCGCCGGCCAGGCCGCTGGCCGATCCCGGCGGCGCGGCAATGCTTCCAGAGCCGCTGTTCCGGGCCATGGCCGACGTGGCCCTGCTGCTGGCCATGCCGGCCAGCGCGGAACCCGGGCCGGCTTAACCGACGGTGCCGACGATCGACACTTCGCGGTTTTCGGGAATTTCGTTATACGAGAGCACATGCAGGCCCGGCGCGAACAGGCGCGCATAACGCGCCAGCAAAGGCCGCACCTGCGGCAGCACCAGCAATAACGGCGGCGTCTGCTGCTGCTTCATCTGTTCGCGCGCCACCGGCATGTTCAGCTGCAGCTGCGACAGCAGCTGCGGGTCGATCGGGAAGTTATCCAGCGCGATCTTGCCGCCCTGGCGCGCCTGGTTCAGCGAACCGAGCAGCATGTTTTCCAGCTCCCCCGACAAATTAAACGCGGGCATTTCCTTCTTCTTGCCGAACAGCGCCGTGACGATCTGGCGCCGCAGCGCGCAGCGCACTTCGGCCGCCAGCAGGATCGGATCCTTGGTCGTTTCCGAGCTGTCGAGCAAGGTGGTGGCGATCACCACGATGTCCTTCAGCGACACGTTCTCGGCCAGCAGCACGCGGAACACGCGCAGCAGCTGGGTGTGGGTCAGCGCCTTGTCCAGCGCGGCCGACAGCTTCGGCGCCAGCGCGCTCAGGCGCTCCATCATGGCCGGCACGTCTTCATGGTGGAACAGGTCAGGCAGGTAGTCGCGCACGACTTTCGAGACGTGGGTGGCGATCGCGCTCGGCACCTCGACCACCTGGTAGCCCAGGCCCAGCGCATGGGCCTTGTCGGCCGGCTCGATCCAGGTGACCGCCATCCCGTACGCCGGCTCGACGCCAGGGATGCCGTCCAGCTGGCCGTACACGTTCGGCGACGGGATCGCCATCAGGTGGTCGGGCACCACTTCGGCCTCGGCCACCACGGTACCGGACAGCACGATCGTGTACTGGGTCGGGCGCAGCGCCAAGTCGTCGCGCACCTGGATCGGCGGCAGCAGCAGGCCCATCGCTTCGGACAGGCTCTGGCGCACGCCCTTGATGCGCTTGGCCAGCGGCTCGCCCTGGGCCGGATCGACCAGGCCGACCAGCTTGTAGCCGACCGCCACCGACAGCGGCTGCACGGCCGGCAGCTGCTGCCAGTCCAGTTCGGGAACGCGCTCGTCGCGCAGCGCCGCCTCGATGGCGGCCACCCGCGCCTCGTCCGGCGCCTGGATCCGCGTATGCAGGCGGTAGCCGACATAGCCGAGCACGACGGCGAACAGCATGAACATCAGCCACGGCATGCCCGGGATCAGCGCCAGGACGACCATCATGCCGGCGGCCGAGAACAGCACCGGCGGCGAGGCCAGCAGCTGGCTGCCGACCTGCTGCTCGAAGTCGCCCGAATCGCTGATGCGGGTGACCAGGATCGCGGCCGCGGCCGACAGCAGCAGCGCCGGGATCTGGGCCACCAGGCCGTCACCGATGGTCAGCAGCGCATACAGGCGGAACGAATCGCCGAACGACAGGTCGTGGATCAGCGCGCCGATCGCCACGCCGCCGACCATGTTGATGATCAGGATCAGGATACTGGCGACGGCATCGCCGCGCACGAACTTGGAGGCGCCGTCCATGGCGCCGTAGAAGTCGGCTTCGGCGGCGACGTCGCGGCGCCGGACCTGCGCTTTTTCCTGCGTGATCACGCCGGCGTTCAGGTCGGCGTCGATCGCCATCTGCTTGCCGGGCAACGCGTCCAGCGTGAAGCGCGCCGACACCTCGGAGATGCGCTCGGCGCCCTTGGTCACCACCGCGAAGTTAATGATCATCAAAATGATGAACACCACCAGGCCAACGACGAAATTGCCGCCGATGACCACATTACCGAATGCTTCAATCACCTGGCCGGCCGCGTGGGTGCCTTCATGGCCGTGCAGCAGCACGACGCGGGTCGAGGCCACGTTCAGTGTCAGCCTCAGCATCGTGGTGCCGAGGATCACGCTCGGGAACACCGAGAAGTCGAGCGGCCGCTTGGCCGAGACGCTGACCAGGATCACGATCAGCGCGAGCACGATGTTGAACGTGAACAGCACGTCGAGCAGGATCGGCGGCAGCGGCAGGATGATCATCGCCATGATGACCATCAGGAATACCGGTGTGGCGTACTTGTGGCGCTTCAACTCGGCAAGCATGGTGTTCAAGAAACTCATGACGACGGAACCTCACTCAGGTGTGGTGGCACGACCACCTCATGTGGAAAACGTGGCGGCGCGGTGCGCCGGCCGGAACGGAAAGCATTCAGCTGTAATACGTAATTCAATACCTGCGACACGGCCTGGTAGAGCTGGGCCGGGATCTGCTGCTGCACCTGGCTGGTGTTGTAGATCGCGCGCGCCAGCGGCGGCAGCTCGAGCGTCTCGACGCCGTGCTTCCTGGCCACCTCGCGGATGTACAGCGCCATTTCGTCAAGGCCCTTGGCCACCACGAACGGCGCCTCGGCGCGGCCAGCATCATACTTCAGCGCCACCGCGTAGTGCTCCGGGTTGACGATCACCACGTCGGCGGTCGGCACCGTCTTGCTCACGCTGCGCCGCGCCATCTGCTGCTGCAGCTGGCGGATGCGCTGCTTGACCTCCGGCCGGCCTTCGCTGCTCTTGTGTTCTTCCTTGATGTCCTGCTTGCTCATGCGCTGGCCCTTGGCGAACAAAAAGGCCTGCACCGGCACGTCGATCACGGCGAACAGCAGGAAGATCATTACCATCGCCATCAAGCCGTCGAACATCATGCCGGCGCCGTGCAGCATGGCGTCGGTCAGCGACATCTTCTGCAGCTCGACATAGGCGCGCATGCCGGAGCCGGTCACGTGCCACAGCACAATGCCGAGCGCGACCGCCTTGCCGATCGAGGTGGCCACGCCGATCCAGTGCTTGGCCGACATCAGGTTGCCCAGGTTCTTGGCCGGCGACAGCCGCTCCATCTTCGGCATCCAGTGCTTGGTGGTGATCACCCAGCCGCCCGGGATCAGCGCGCCGATGGTCACCGCGAACGGGACCAGCAGCAGCGGCAGGATCATCTGCACCAGCAGCATCATCGAGGTGGAAAACACGATCGACATCGTATTCTCCAGCGCGCCATCGGCCCCGAGCGGCACGAACACCAGCCCGAACAGGCTGCGGAACGAGTCCAGGTAGGACGGCAGCAGCATCACGAACACCTTCAGGCTGGCCAGGATGCCGAGCGCGGTCGCCAGGTCGCGCGAACGGACAACCTGCCCTTCCTCGCGCGCCTTCTTCAGCTTCTGGTGTGAAGCCTTTTCGCTTTTATCGCCGGTACTCGCTTCAGCCACGGGCCGCTCCCATCTGCTGGCGCAGCAGCTCGAGCACCTGGTTGGTCATCGCGATATAGTGCTCGGGCAGGAAGCGCACCACCTGTATCAGCATCAGGAGGCCGAACAGCGTGGTCAGCGAAAAGCCCAGCGAGAACAGGTTCAGGGACGGCGCCACCCGGTTCAGGAAGCCGAAGCCGATCTGCACCACCATGGTCGAAAACACGATCGGCAGCGCCAGCAGCATCGCCGCCGAAAAGATCCAGGCCGCGTTGAACGCCACCGCATTGAGCAGCATCGGGCCGTAGCCCTGCCCCACCGGCCAGGCCTGGAAGCTGGCGCCCAGCACGCCGGCCAGCACCAGGTGGCCGTCGATCGAGAAGAACACCAGGATGGTCAGCATCGACAGCAGCAGCGACACCACGTCCGACGAGGAACCGTTGATCGGGTCGTTCATCTGCGCCATCGAAAAGCCGATCTGCGACGACACCAGGTAGCCCAGCACGGAAATGACCGACATCGAAAAGTGCATCGCCAGCCCGATCACGCCGCCGATGACGGCCTGCTCGATGGTGGCGACCACGCCCAGCAGCGAAAACGGGTCGATCGCGGCGTTACCTGCCGACATGGGCAGCATCAGGAAAGCCAGCACCAGCGACAGCAGCACCCGCACCGGCAGCGGCACCATCATGTCGCCGATGACCGGCGCGGCAGACAGCAATGCAAGGTTGCGGATGAACGGCCACCACAAGGCGTTCAGCAAAGGCAGCAGGTAGCCGGCCAGTTCCATCGGCCGCTAGCCGACCAGCACGGCGGCGCGCTTGAACACCGAGACGCAGTAATCCATCAGGTAGCCGGTCATCCAGTGCCCGGCCAGGATCACCGCCAGCAGCGTCACGATCAGGCGCGGCAGGAAGCTCAGGGTCTGTTCGTTGATCTGGGTCGCGGCCTGGAACAGCGCCACGATCAGGCCTGTCACCAGGCCCGGCACGACCAGCACCAGCACCAGCAGCATTACGACCTGCAGGGCGCCGGTGACCAGGTCGACCGCGATTTCGGGAGTCATCGTGGAGTCCTCGTCAATAGGCCCGGATCGAGCCGACCAGCGTGCTGACGGTCAGGGTCCAGCCGTCCACCAGCACGAACAGCAGCAGCTTGAACGGCAGCGAGATCACCAGCGGCGACAGCATCATCATGCCCATCGCCATCAGCACCGACGACACCACCAGGTCGATGATCAAAAACGGGATGAACAGCATGGCGCCGATCTGGAACGCGGTTTTCAGTTCCGACAGCACGAACGCGGCCAGCTTGACGGTGAAGGCGCGCTGCTGCGGCGCCAGCGCGGCCGGCTCGCCCGCCAGCTGCGCGACCTGGGCCAGCGCGGCCTTGGAAGTTTGCGCCAGCATGAAGTTCGATACCGGCACTTCGGCGATTTTCAAGGCCTCCTGCATGCCGATCTTGTCCTGGTCGTAGGGCAGGAAGGCGTTGGTCCAGACGGCGTCGCCGACCGGGCGCATCACCAGCAGGGTCAAAATCAGCGCGACGCCGGTGATGATCCGGTTCGGCAGGCCCTGCTGCAGGCCGAGGGCCTGGCGCAGCAGCGACAGCACGATCACGAAACGGGTGAAGCTGGTCATCATCATGACCATGATCGGCAGCAGGCCGAGCAAGGTCATCAGGACCAGGATCTGCGACTTGACGGTCAGGTCGGTCTTCGAGCCGGGAATCACGCCGGCCAGCAGGTCCTGGGCCGACGCCGGAGCGCACCACAGCAGCGCCAGCGCGGCGGCCAGCGCCAGCGCGGGCCGGCCGCCAGAACGGATGGTCATGACGTGATCAGGTCCAGGTTAAGGCCGTCGAGGTCGATCACTTTCAGGCCGTACTGCTCGCCCGCGACGACCACTTCGGCGCGCCCGATCGGGGTGCCGTTGACCTTGATGACCAGCGGCTCGCCGGCCAGCGCGTCGAGCGCGATGACGCTGGCCGGACCGATCGACATCAGTTCCTGCAGCGAGATGCGGGCCGAGCCCACCTCCAGCGTCAGCGTGACCGGGATCTTGCGCATCATCTGCGGCAGGTCGCGCGCGCGGCGCGGCTTGCCCGAGCGCGTATCTTCGGCGCCGGCCAGCGGCTCCTCGATGATCATGTCCTCGACGATGTCTTCCGCCAGGTCCTGTTCGGGTGCGTTCTGGTTGATGTTCATTTACTCGGTATCTTCAAAAGAGGTTAAACAGAGCGTGCCGTTGTGCTCGGACACGGCCGCCGTAAACAGCGGCGATTCGTCGAGCAGCACCTGGGCGCGGCCGAGGCTGACTGGAATGATGTCGCCCAGTTTCATCGCGAACAGGGTTTCAAGCGTGATTTCCTTGCTGACCAGGCGGCCGTCGAGGCGCACCTGCAGGGTCGACGCCAGCGGCACGCCGGCGCCGCGGCTGGCGCGTTCGCGCAGCCGCTCAGGCACCAGGCCCTGCAGCACGGCCGCCATCAAAGGCTGGTCGAGCGAGGCCCAGTAGATCACCAGGCCGGCGGTATGAATGTCGCGCACGGTGACCGCCAGGGTCCAGCTGCCGGGCGCCGGGGCCAGCGCAGGGCGCGGCAGGGGCGGCGCCGCGGCGGCGCCATCCGGTTCGATGCCGGCCTGCGCCAGATTGGCGGCGACGCGCTGGGCCATCACGGCACAGATCTGTTGCCCCAAAACAACGGCAAGGCGCTCCTCGGTGGCGGTCACTTTGACTGTGGCCGGGTCGGGCGCGGGCGCTGGCGCCTGCCCGCGCCGGCCGTAGCGGTAATTCAGGATCGACAGCAGGTCGCCGCGCCCGATCGAAAACGCCAGCGCGCCTGGACCGCAGGCAAAGCCAAGCCAGCGGCCGGCCAGCCCCGGTTCCGGGGCGCGGACGAACTCGACCGACAACAGCTCGAACGCCTCCCAGTAGCGGCGTGCACCGGGCACGCGCATGGCGACGGCCAGGTCATCGGTGAGCTGGGCGGCAAACTGCGGCAACAGGTGCACCGGGCGGCCGAGCAGGCAGGGGTCGAGCACCTGGTGAGGTTGGGCGGCGGAATGAGAAGTTGCAATGGGCATCAGTATTTGGTTTCCGAACGTGGCAAAGCAGGCAACTCTTTGTTTTATTGGAGAAAACAGTATAGCAGGACAAATTTCACTGGGTGAATAAAATTTCCCCTTGGCACCATATTTGCTATACGGTAATATCGGATGCATAGAGGGTGGCATTCATGTCTATATCTCGTACACCTTGCCGCGAAACAGTGAATTCGTGGAAAAAAGATATCTAAATCAATAGATTAGTTAGAAACCTGTTGGATTTTACAGACTTATCTGTGCAGTTTTTCCGTATAAAAACTTTTTTTGATTTGAATCGCATCCCGCTTGCCTCAAACTTGCGCTTTCCCTGAGGCAACCACATACGGGGAAGATAAGCTTCAGCATAACTGATTGATTATTAACACAATTACCACAGCAGGGATGACGACCATGGAAGTTGGAAAAACGACAGCGAACGATTTCGGCAGCCTCATCAAGGCTGACCTTGCCGCCCTCGCCAACGACGCCGGCAGCCTGGCCAACGCGGCCGTGATGCCGGCCGTGCCGGTGTCGGGCCATGCCCTCCCCGCCGGTTTCTCCTTTACCCAGAGCATGAAAGACGCGCTGGCCGGCGTGAACGCGGAAGACAGCGCGGCCGCCGCCAGGATGGCCGACGTCGACAGCGGCAAGAGCGACGACCTGGTCGGCGCCATGCTGGCCAGCCAGCAGGCCAACCTGTCCTTCTCGATGCTGATGCAGGTGCGTAACAAAGTGATGGGCGCCGTCGACGAGCTGCTCAAGCTGCCGGTCTGACCAGGAAAACATACGTGATAAACACCCTCAAAACCGCTTTCGCCGGCAAGGGCATGGGCAACATGCCTTCGCTGCCGCCGGTGCTGCGCAACAACCTGGCCCCCATGCTGGTGCTGGCGATCGGCATCACCGCCGCCGTGATGATGTATATCTGGAGCGACCAGTCCAGTTACAAGCCGGTGTTCGGCGCGCGCGAGAAAGTGGCCGCCAGCGACATGATGACGGTGCTCGACGCCGAACAGATCCCTTACCGCCTGCATCCTGACAGCGGGCAGCTGCTGGTCCCTGACGCGATGCTGGGCAAGGTCCGCATGCTGCTGGCCTCGAAAGGCGTCACCGCCCAGCTGCCGGCCGGCCTCGAGCTGATGGACAAGAACGACCCGCTGGGCGTGTCGCAGTTCGTGCAGGACGTGCGCTTCCGCCGCGGCCTCGAGGGCGAGCTGGCGCAAAGCATCCTCTCGCTCGACGCCATCGCCTCGGCCCGCGTGCACCTGTCGATCGCCCGTTCCACTTCGTTCATCGCCAGCGACGGCGAAAAATCGTCGGCCTCGGTGGTGGTCGCGGTCAAGCCGGGCCGTACCCTGTCGAACGAGCAGATCGCCGCCGTCATCAACATGGTGTCGGGCAGCGTCTCGACCCTGGCGCCCGAGCGCGTCAGCCTGGTCGACCAGTCCGGCAACTACCTGTCCTCGCGCATCGACCTGACCGAAGGCTTCGACGGCGCCAGCCAGGGCGACGCCAACGCCAAGCGCATCACCGACGGCGTGCGCGCCAACGTCAACGAACTGCTCGGCCCGGTGCTGGGCGCGGCCAACTTCAAGCTCAGCGTCACCGCCGACATCGACAACGACAAGGTCGAGGAAACCTCGGAAAAGTACGGCGAAGCCCCGAAGGTCACCAGCGAAGCGATGCGCGAGGAGATGGAAAAGAGCCGCATGGCGCTGGGCATCCCCGGCAGCCTGTCGAACCGTCCTCCGGCCGTGGCCGACCCGGCCGCACCGGCCGCCGCCGGCACGGAACCGAAGCCTGAAGACGGCAGCGCGCGCAAGAACGCCACCACCCGCCAGTACGCCTACGACCGCAACATCACCCAGATCAAGCGCAGCCGCGGCCGCCTCAAGAAACTCAGCGTCGCCGTAGTCCTGAACAACAGCTCGGCCCCGGGCAAGGCTGGCTGGACCGCCGCCGAACTGGCCTCGTTCGACAACATCCTGCGCAGCGGCCTGGGCATCGACGCGGCGCGCGGCGACGTGCTGGCCGTGTCCGCGCTGGCCTTCCCGAAGCCGGTCGCACCGGTGCAGTGGTGGGAAGAGCGCGACAACATCGTCGACATGAGCAGCTGGGCCGCCTGGCTGCTGGCCGCGATCCTCGGTTACTTCCTGCTGGCCCGTCCGCTGCTGCGCCTGCTGACCAGCCGCTTCGCCGCGCCGGCCGCCAAAGCCGACACCGCCGCCCTGGCCGCGCCATCCGGCGGTCCTGCCGGCGCGCTGGCTGCCCCTGCGATGGCCGACGCTGCCGCTGCCGCCGCTGCCGCGCCTGCCCTGCCGTCGCCGATGCCGGTGGTGCCGCTGCTGGAAAATTACGACCTGCCGCCATCCGGTTCGGCAGTCGATGTGATGGTTGACCACCTGAAGGTCCTGGCCGGCAAAGAGCCGGAACGGGTCGCCGAAGTCGTTAAACAATGGATGCAGAAAAATGGCCGAACTGGACAATAACTACGACGACGACGACGGCGTGCAAACGCTGTCGCCGGTTGAACAGGCTGCGATCGTCCTGCTGAGCATCGGTGAAGAGCCGGCTGCCGCGGTGCTGCGCTGCCTCGACCGCGAAGAGCTGATCGAAGTGACCCAGGTGATGTCGCGCATGAGCGGCATCAAGGTCGACTCGGTGCGCGAAGCGATGCAGAACTTCTTCGACGACTACCGCCAGCAAAGCGGCGTGCACGGCGCCTCGCGCAGCTACCTCAAGCGCTCGCTCGACCTGGCGCTGGGCAGCGACATCGCCAACAGCGTCCTGAATAACATCTATGGCGACGCGATCCGTCCGATGATGGCGCGCCTGCAGTGGGCCTCGCCGAAATGGCTGGCCGACTACGTCGCCAACGAACACGTGCAGATGCAGGCTGTCTTCCTGGCCTTCCTGCCGCCGGCGCTGGCCGGCCAGATCCTCGAAGCGCTGCCGGTCGAAGGCCGCGAGCTGGTGCTGCTGAACCTGGCCCGCCTCGACGAGATCGACCGCGACCTGCTGGGCGAACTGGAAGAGCTGGTGACGCGCTGCCTGTCAGCGCTCGACACCCAAAGCGCCAGCGTCGAAGGCGTGCGCCAGGTCGCCGAGATCCTGAACCGCCTGCCGGGCAACCGCGCCAGCATGGTCGAACTGCTGCGCGCGCACGACCCGGAAGTGGTGTCGGAAATCGAAATGAGCATGTACGACTTCTTCATCCTGTCGCGCCAGAGCGAGCAGGTCATCATCCGCATCCTCGACGACGTCCCGCTCGACCAGTGGGCCATCGCGCTCAAGGGCGCCGAGCCGGCCGTGCGCGATGCGATCCTGACCTCGATGCCGCGCCGCCAGGCGCAGGGCTTCGAAGACCTGATGCGCCGTTCCGGCCCTGTGCCGATGAGCCGCATCGAGCAAACCCGCAAGGACATCATGGCCACCGTCAAAGCGCTGGCCGATGCGGGCGAGATCGAGATCCAGCTGTTCGCCGAGGCCGTCGTCGAATGATGAAGCACTTCCGCCCCTATCACTTCCCGCCGCTGGCCCCGCGCGGCAACGCCGGCGCCCTGCCGGCGTCGAGCGACGCCTCGGGCCAATGGCATGAGGCAGTCAACGAAGGCTTCAAACAGGGGCAGCAGGACGGCTTCGACGCCGGCTACGACAGCGGCCGCGAACAGGGCGTGCAGGCCGGCCACTCCGAGGGCCTCGCCCTTGGCCTGGCCGAAGGCCGCCGCCAGGCGCTGCTCGAATACGAACAGGCGTCCAAGCCGATCGACGGGATGCTCAAGGCGCTCAAGAAGCTGCGCCTTGACTACCGCGCGGCCCAGAGCAAGGAAGTGGTTGACCTGGTCGGCAAGGTAGCGCGCCAGGTGATCCGCGCCGAACTGGCGCTGCAGCCGGTACAGCTGCTCGCGCTGGTCGAGGAGGCGCTGGCCGCCATGCCGCCGACGCGCGAAGAAGTCGAGGTGTTCCTGAACCCGGAAGAGCTCAAGCGCATCACCGAACTCGATGGCAAGCGCGCAAAGAAGTGGAACCTGCTGGCCGACCCGGACATGCAACCCGGCGAATGCCGCGTGCGCGCGGGCGACCACGAAGTCGATGCGGGCTGCCATGGCCGCATGGTCGCCGTCATGGAACAGGTCACCGCGCAGCTTGAAGCGGTATCCGAACTCGCCACCGAGGAAATGGCTGCATGATCGCCCTCGCCGACAGCCTTCGTTCAGTCGAAATCGGCGAAGTGCCGGTTGCCACCCCGACCGGCCGCCTGGTCGGCGCGTCGGGGCTGCTGCTCGAAAGCGTCGGCTGCCGCCTGCACACCGGCCAGCGCTGCCGCATCGAAACGGTGTCGGGCGAATGGCTCGACGCGCAGGTGGTCGGCTTCCGTGACAAGGTGTCGTACCTGATGCCGTTCAAGCAGGCCGCCGGCCTGTCCACCGGCGCGCGCGTGCTGCCCGCCCCGACCGCCCATGCGCTGCAGATCGGCGAATCCTGGCTTGGCCGCATGGTCAATGGCCTGGGCGAGCCGATCGACGATCTGGGACGCCTTGGCGGCGAACACCGCCTCGACCCGGTGCCGCCGCGCGTGAACCCGCTGCGCAAGCAGCCGGTCGCCGAGCCGCTCGACGTCGGCGTGCGCGCGATTAATTCGATGCTCACGATCGGCAAGGGCCAGCGCGTCGGCCTGATGGCCGGCAGCGGCGTCGGCAAGAGCGTGCTGCTTGGCCTGATCACGCGCCAGACCGTGGCCGACGTGGTCGTGGTCGGCCTGATCGGCGAACGTAACCGCGAGGTGCGCGAATTCGTCGAGCTGTCGCTGGGCGAGGATGGCCTGAAAAAAGCCGTGCTGGTGGTGGCTCCGGCCGACGACTCGCCGCTGATGCGCATCCGCGCCACCGAGTTGTGCCACGCCGTGGCCGCGCACTTCCGCGACCAGGGCAAGAACGTGCTGCTGCTGGTCGATTCGCTGACCCGCTATGCGATGGCGCTGCGCGAAGTCGCACTGGCGCTGGGCGAGCCGCCGGCCACCCGCGGCTACCCGCCGTCGGTGTTCTCGGCCCTGCCGCAGCTGGTCGAAAGCGCCGGCAACGGCGAGAACCCGGCGGGCTCGATGAGCGCGATCTATACCGTGCTGGCCGAAGGCGACGACCAGCAGGACCCGGTGGTCGACACCGCGCGCGCGATCCTCGACGGCCACATCGTGCTCACGCGCGAACTGGCCGAACGCGGCCACTACCCCGCCATCGACGTGGCCCAGTCGATCAGCCGCTGCATGGCGCAGGTGGTGCCGCAGCCGCACGCGCTGGCCGCGCGCAAGCTGAAGGCCTCGATGGCGCGCCATGCGCGCGTGCGCGACCTGATTCCGCTGGGCGCCTACGTGCCCGGCGCCGACCCGGTCACCGACCACGCGGTGCGCCTGCAGCCGCACATCGACGCCTTCCTGTCGCAGGGAACGCGCGAAGGCGCCCCGCTCGGCGCCTGTATCGAACAACTTGAAGCGATGATGGCATGAGCCTGAAGAACACCATCCGCAGTCTCGGAACGCTGGTGCACCTGCGCGGCATTGAAGTCGACCGCCTGCAGGCAGACATGGCCGCGCAGCAGGCCACGCGCGCGCGCTACCGCGCCAACCTGGAGCGCCTCGAAGGCCTGGCCGAAGGCAGCGGCCCTTCCGGCGCGCTGGCGCCGGCGCTGGCCCTGAACTGCGGCCAGTACAAGCAGGCAGTGATCGCGATGGTCGACACCCACCGCACCGACCTCGGCCTGCACGAGGCGAACATGGCGGTGTCGCAGCGCGCCCTGTCGTCCGCCTGGGCGAAACGCGAGCTGCTCGGCCAGGTGCTGGAACAGAAAAAAGAAGCGGCCGGCGTGGTGCAGCAGCGCGCCGACCGCAAGCGCCAGGACGACCTGGCAACCCAGGCCTGGATGGCCGGGCAGAACAAATAACACTAACCGTACCAAGGGAGAACAGCATGGCGACAACGATTGGACCAAGTTACGACCCGGCCAGCACCGCAGCAGCGCTGGCGGAAAACTACGTCTCCGCGCGCCAGGGCATCCTGACCGCGCAGTCGCAGCGCGTGACCGCGTCGGCAACGGCGCTCACCAAGCTGAAGTCGGCCATCTCGGCCTACCAGTCCAGCCTGTTGTCGCTGTCCTCCACCAAAACCATGCTGGCCCGCTCGGCGACCTTCAGCAACACCGCGGTCGGCACCGCCACCGCCAGCGCCAGCGCGACGGCAGGCAGCTACTCGTTCTTCGTCGAACGCCTCGCTACGGCGAACCAGATCCAGTACGGCGGCCTGACCGACACGCCGGCCGGCACCGGCACGATCGATATCAGCCTGGGTGGCGGCGCGCCTTTCCAGGTCGACCTGGCGGCCGCGAACACCGATGGCAACGCGGTCCTGACGGCGCGCGAACTGGCCGCGGCGATTAACGCCGCACCGGGCAACGCTTCCAAGGTATCGGCTTCGATCGTCACCGTCGGCGGCACCGCGCAGCTGGTCCTGACGGCGCAGGCAACTGGCGCGGCCAGCGAGATCACGCTGACCGTCAGCCCCGACGCCGACGCCGGCCTGCAGACCGCGCTGGCGCCGGGCCAGGCTATCCAGGTTGTGCCTTTCGCCGATGCGCTGGTATGGCTCGGCGCCAAGGATGCGGGAACCCCGATCACGCAGGCCTCGAACACCTTTACCAACATCGACGGCGTGTCGATGACCTTCACCAAGGCGCAAGCCGTTGGAGAAGCGCCGTTCACCCTCACCGTGGCGGCCGACAACGCCTCGACCACGGCCAACTTCCAGAAATTCGTCGATGAGTACAACAAGCTCAAGGCGGTCATCGACGGCATGGTCAAGCCGGCTGACGCGAGCAAGGGCGTGTCGGCCGGCGCCTTCGCCGACGACGGCGGCGTGCGTTTGCTGCAAGGCCGCCTGGTCAGCATCCTGCGCCAGGCCGCGCCCAACGGCGACACGATGGCCGCGTACGGCATCATCGCCGCACGCGACGGTTCGCTGTCGCTCGATTCCGCGCGCCTGACCAAGAAGCTTGCGGTCAGCCCGAACGGCCTTGACGCCCTGATCGGTGCAGCCTCCTCCGTGACCCCGACCGGTATCGCGGGCAAACTGGACACCTACCTGAAGCAGTGGAGCAGCAGCGTCGACGGCCAGATCACGCAGCGCCAGCAGGCCAATGAGCGCCTGCGCTCGTCGCTGTCCACCCGCCAGGAACAGCTCGAGAAACAATACGACAACGCGTACAAGCGCTACCTCGTGCAATTTACCGCCCTGCAGGGCCTGCAGAACCAGATGGCCTCGAACACCAGCATGTTCGACGCCATGTTCGGCAGCAAGGCAAACTAGAAAGCCCACCATGTCTTATAACGAAGCCTACGGCGACTACCACTCGGTCAACCTGGACGCGCAGACTTCCCGCGCTTCGCCGCTGGAACTGGTCCTCCTGCTGACCGACGGCCTGCTCGACGAGCTGGCCCGCGCGCGCGCCCACATCGTGGCCCGCCGCTACGAGCAGAAGGCTGCCAGCATCGACAAGTGCGTCGAGATCATCAACGGCCTTTCCAGCTCGCTCGACTTCGAGCAGGGCGGCGAAGTGGTGGCCAACCTGGCGCGCCTGTACGATTTCTGCGCCAGCCGCCTGCACGCGGCCGGCATCGCGCTCGATCCGGCGCTGGTCGACGAGGTGGTCACGATCCTGACCACCATCCGCCAGGGCTGGCTCGGCGTACAGGCCAAGAATGGATAGGCGCGCCGACATCGACGCCTTGCGCGACGCCTTGTCCAGCGCCGCCGGCGCGCGCGACTGGGACGGCCTGTGCACGGCGGTGTCGGCGCTGGCGCCGCGGCTTGCCGAGCTGGGGGCGCAGGGTCCGTGGAGCGCGGCCGAAATGCGCGCGCTGGCGCGCCTGCGCACGTCGCACGACCTGGCCGCGACCGTTTGCCAGCACCAGCAGCAGGAACTGCTGGCGAAGATGACCGAACTGCAGGACAACAAAACCGGCTGGACCGCTTACGCGCTCGACCACGAAACGGAACTCGACGAGAACCCCGCATGAGCATGCTGATCACTAACACCACGCAGTTCGCCGCGCTGCCGGTTCCAGGCGAGGTGGCGCAGGCGGCCCCTGCCCTCCCCGGCACGGACGTCACGGCGGCATTTGCCGACTGGATGGGCCTCGATGCATCGGCCGCCCCAGCAGAATCCGCCGATGGCGGCGAAGCGCCTGCGCAAGCCGATGGCGAAGCCGCCAATCCGGAAACACCAGCCGCCGTCGCCGCACCGCAGCCAGCAACCGAACAGCAGGAACTGAGCTCGCTGCAGGCGATGATGATGGCCATGCCTGTCGCGCTGTCGATGCCGGTGCAGGCAGCGGTTCAGGTTCAGGTTCAGGCCGCGCAAGCCGCAGTTGATGGCGACACCGCGCCCGCCGCTGCGCCAGCCGCTGCCGCCGTTACATTCGGCACGGCCAGCGCCGCGCCGCCAGCGCAGCAAAGCCCTGCCGCCGCAATGCCCGCCGGCACAGCGCCAGCCGCAGCAGCCCAGCCGCAGCAAGCCATGCAAGCCGCACCCGCTTTTGCCGCCGCGCTCAGCCAGGCCGCAGCGCCCGCCGCGCCTGCACCAGTTGCCAGCGCCGCCGATGCGCCAGTCGCAGCCGACGCCCCGGTCACCGCCACCGGCGCCGGCGCAGCTGCTCCGGCCACCGCCACCGTCGTGACCACCGAACTGAAACTGGCTGCCGCCAAGCCGGCCGACTGGCAGCAGCCGCTGCGCGAAGCGCTGGGCGAGCGCCTCCAGTTCCAGCTGTCGAAGAATATCGACCAGGCCGTGATCCGCCTCGACCCGCCTAACCTGGGCCGCGTCGAAATCGCGATCCGCCACATGGCAGGCACGCTCGAAGTGAATATTTCGGCAACCCACAGCGAAGTGGTGCGCCAGCTGCACACGATCAGCGACACCATGCGCACCGACCTGGCCGCGCGCCACCTGAGCCAGTTCAGCCAGGTGACCGAGGTGGCGGTCAACGTCACCAGCGCCACCCGCGCCACGGGCCAGCAGCAGGCCTCCGACCAGCAGGGCCGCCAGCGCCAGCAGGAGCACGCCGCCGAGGATAGCGGCCCGGGCCGCGGCCTGGCAGAAGCCGGCAATCCCTCTTCCACCTTTTCACTGAACGGCCGTGAGTCATACGCATGAAAACTAAACTGAGCACGATGTTAACTTTCGCCGGCGTCGCGCTGGCCAGCGCGGCCGTCGCGGGCGCCGCGATGTGGTGGTACGCGCCGATCCCGGGCGGCGGCATCGCCGCTGCCAATGAGGCCGACGCGCCGATCGCCGCCGAGGTGTCGAACAAGGAACCGGCGCGCTACGTCACCCTCGACAAGGTCATCGTGATGTTGAAACGCAACGCCGGCGAGACCCAGGCGCACTACATTTCGACCGACCTGGTGTTGTCAACGACAGAGGAAAACGAGAAACAGACCAAGGAACACCTCCCTATGCTGCGGAGCGTTGCGGTCCGTGCCCTGTCAAGCTATGCCATGAATGAAGCGGCGGGCATGACGGTTGAACAATTCGCCGAGCGCCTGAACAGTTCGTTCGAAGCCACTTATGCCGCGGAGAAGACTGCCAAGCCTTTCTCCGAAGTCATGATTGGCAAACTGATCATCGAGTAAGAAGACAAACGTGGCCTATTCCGCCGACTACACCGACACAGCCAGCGACTACGCCGGCGACTACGCAGGCGATTACGCCGGCGCGGCCGCCGCGTCGGGCATGAGCGCGCGCGAAGAGCAGCAGCAGCTGGTGGCGTTCGCGCCGCTGGTCAAGCGCATCGTGCGCCAGCTGGGCGCGCAGGTGTCGGGCGTGATGGGGCGCGAGGACATGGAACAGATCGGCCTGATGGGCCTGCTCGAGGCGCTGCGCCGCTACGGCGTGCCCGACGCCGGCTTCGGCACCTTTGCCAGCCTGCGCATCCGCGGCGCCATCCTGGACGAACTGCGCCGCATGGACTGGCGCCCGCGCGCGCTGCGCCAGGACAGCCACAAGACCCGCGACGCCGTGCGCGCGCTGACCCGCAAGCTGGGCCGCGAGCCGAGCGCGCAGGAAGCGGCCGACGCCATGGGCATGACGCTCGAAGCGTACCGCCAGCATGAAGTCGACGACAACGCCGGCGAACTGCTCAGTTTTGACGAAGTGCTGCAGGAAGCTTCCGACCGCGCCCATTCGGCGCCTGGCCCGGAAGACGCCTACATCGTCAGGCGCGGGCTGGAACAGGCGCTCGGCGCGCTGGACGAGCGCGAGCAGCGCGTGATCCAGATGATTTACGAGTTCGAGCTGAGCTACAAGGAAATCGCCGCCGTGCTGGACCTGTCCGACGCCCGCGTGTGCCAGCTGAACAAGCAGGCGCTGGGAAAAATGAAAGCCGCGCTGGCTGGCGTCACGAATACGAAGTAAAAGAAAAGGAAACATCATGCAACAAGTCATCGGCATTTTCATCGTTCTGGGCTGCGTCTTCGGCGGTTTCGCCATGATGGGCGGCACCTTCGAAGCGATCTGGCACCCGGTCGAGGTCTTGATCATCGCCGGCGCCGGTTTAGGCGCCCTGGTGCTGGGCAATCCGACCCACGTGCTGTCCGAGATGGCCTACCAGCTGCGCAAGATCGTCATGCGCAAGAAGCCGAGCTCGGAATCGCAGCGCCAGTTGCTGCTGCTGATGTATGAACTGCTGCAAACGGCGGCCGGCGGCCTGAAGGCGCTCGACGCCCACGTCGAAGACCCGTCCGCAAGCCCGGTGTTCCAGCGCTACCCGCTGATCCTGGAAGAGCCGAAGCTGATCGCCTTCATCGTCGACAACTTCCGCCTGATGGCAATGGGCAAGATCAACGCCCACGAACTCGAAGGCGTGCTGGAGCAGGAACTCGAAGCGATCCACGAAGAACTGGTCCAGCCGTCGAAGTCGCTGCACAAGATCGCCGAAGCGATGCCAGGTTTTGGCATCCTGGCCGCGGTGCTCGGCATCGTGATGGCGATGAACTCGGTGGCCGACGGCGCCGACGCCGGCGAGATTTCGGCCAAGGTGGGCGCGGCGATGGTCGGCACCTTCCTCGGCATCTTCTTCTGCTACGGCGTGCTCGACCCGATCAGCAACATGATGAAGCAGCTGGTCAATGAAGAAGCAGCCAACATGGAAACCGTCAAGGTGGTGCTGGTCACGCACGTGTCGGGCAAGCCTGCCCTGCTGGCGATCGACGCCGGACGCCGCCTGGTGCAGCTGAACATCAAGCCAAGCTTCGCGCAGCTGGAAAGCTGGATCAATGCGATGGGCGGCGGTGACGACGACGACATGGCGCCACCGCGCCGACGCCAGAGTGACCGGGGAGATGCGCGTGCTAAAGCAGCATGAAAAAAAGCATGGTGACCACGCGGTCATCAAGCGCGCCGGGCGCAAGCACGACGAAGACGATCACGGCGGCGCCTGGAAAGTGGCGTTCGCCGATTTTTGCCTCGCGCTGATGGCATTGTTCCTGGTGCTGTGGCTGATGGCCGCGCGCGAGCAGCAAAGCCTGAAGGCCGTCGTCGAAGAAATGAAGAGCAGCTTTACCGACGCCACCAGCCAGAAGCCGAGCATCGGCGGCGGCCCGCGCGGCAGCCTGATCGAGCGCTTCGCCCTGCCCCACCATGGCGAATCGAACAGCCAGGACGGCGCGCCGCGCAGGATGTACGACAGCCCGGCCGACCTGGCCATCCTGTCCAGGGCGCTGGCCACGATGAGCGCCGACGCCGGCCTGTCGTCGAACCTGGAGGCGGTGGTCACGCCGCAGGGCCTGCGCGTGATGATGCACGACACCGAGAAGCAAGGCATGTTCATGCTCGGCAGCGCCAAGCCGACCGACCGTTTCGTCAAGCTGCTGCGCAAGATGGGCCCGCTGTTCGCCCAGATGGAAAACCAGATGCTGATGGTCGGCCATACCGATTCGCTGAAGTATGCGGCCGACCCGAACGGCCAGTCCAACTGGACCCTGTCGACCGCGCGCGCGATGGCGGCCCGCTCGGTGCTGCTGGCAGGCGGCATGCACGCCGAAAGCGTGCTGCAGGTGGTCGGCATGGCCGACCGCTCGCCGCTCGATGCGTCCAACACCGCCGCGTCGATGAACCGCCGCATCGAACTCTTGATTTTGACGCGCAAGCAGGCCGACAGCGTGGCCGCGATGTTCGGCGCGCGCACCCAGGCCGAGGCGTTGACCCCGGACGCGGACGCGAGCATCACCGACCGCGCCGAACTCGAGCAGATGCGCGGCACCATGACCAGCGCCAAGGCGCAATAACACCATGACGATTCAATCCAGGACCCGAGGCCAACGCATGAAGATCAACAGCGGCAGTACCCCAACCGATTCGTTCGCGCTGAACCGCGCTGGCGCATCCGCAGGCGTCGAGTCGGCAGCGACGGTGACAACCGGCGGCGCAGCGGGCAAGCCAGCCGCCGCGCTGCAGTCGGAAGTGCTGCAGCCTGCGATGGCCGCGCTGTCCGCCATGCCGGAAGTCGACAGCGAACGCGTGGCCGAGCTGCGCGACCTGCTGGCCAGGGGCGAGCTGCCGTTCGATGCGGGCCGCCTGGCGGGCCTGATCCAGCGTTTCCACGGCGGTAAATAAGATGACACGCATGACGCGCGACCAGGCCATGGCCAAACTGACGGCCGGCATCGATGCCGACCTGGCAGCATCGAGCTCCATGCTCGAACTGCTGGAGCGCCAGTTCGACGCCGCCCTGCGCCACCAGAGCGCGCAGCTGGCCGAACTGGCCGGGCTCCTGATGCCTGCGCTCGAAGCGATGGAACAGCGCCGCGTGCAGCGCGTCTCGCTGGTGCGCGCCCTGCTCGGCCCGGACGGCGACATGGCAAAGCTGATCGCCAGCGCCGCGGCGCCCGCGCGCGCCAGGCTGGCCGCCGACTGGCACGCGCTGGAGCAGATGGTTTTGGAGTGCAAGCGCCTGAACGCGCGCAACAGCGCCCTCCTGACCGAGCAGTATTCGATCATGCAGCGCGTGCTGCACGGTGAGGAAGGGATCTATGCGCCACGCTGATTTTTACACCGCCCCGGTCGCGCCGCTGACGCCGACCCAGGCCACCCGTCCTGGCGCCGCTGTCGGCGGCGGCAGCGGATTCGGCCGCGTGTTCAGCGAGATGCACAACGAGATTTCGGACTTCATCAGCGAAGGCGGCGGCGACCTTGGCGCGACCACGCTGAGCGCTGAAGGCCGCATGTGGCAGGCGCGCAGCCAGGGCACGACGGCAACCGCCGACGCTTTCGACCCTGCGCCTACCCAGCAGGCCTTCCTGGAAGATATCGCACCATGGGCGCGCGAAGCCGGCGAGCGCCTCGGCGTCGCACCGGAGCTGGTGCAGGCGCACGCCGCGCTGGAATCGGGTTGGGGCCAGCGTCCCCTGACCAATGCGTCAGGCGACAGCACCCACAACCTGTTCGGCCTGAAGGCGAGCGGCAAATGGAACGGCGACGTGGCCGAATCCCTGACCACCGAATTCGAACACGGCGCGGCAGTGAAGAAAACGGAACGCTTCCGCGCCTACCCGGACCAGGCCAGCGCCTTCCGCGACTACGCCCAGATGCTGCTCGAGAATCCGCGCTACAAGGACGCGATCGGCGCGGGCAGTGACGCGCGCGCCTTCGCCGACGGCCTGGCGCGCGGCGGCTATGCCACCGACCCGCAGTACGCCAACAAACTGGCGCGCCTTGCCACGCGCCTGCAGGGAGTCAGCGAGTGATGGCCGCCAGCTCGACCGGCTCGACCGTGCCAGCCTCGGTGACGCGCATGCGCACGATCCGCCCGTTGGACACGTTCCTGACCCGCACCACTGCGCCGCGCGCGCCGCTGTCGAGCGCTTCGCCGGCCGTGCTGATCTCGATCGCGTCGATGCGCGCGACCATCACCACCGGTTCGCCGCGCTTGACCAGAATCGGCGCGGCCAAATGGCTTTGCCGCAGCAGCTCGCCGGCCCGCAGCGTGCGCCTGCTGGCCTGCCCTACCGCCGCTTCCGGTGCGCCGATGGCGTCCGATACGGCACTGATGTCGCGCCGCTCCAGCACGATGTCGGCGTCCGACAGCATCTGCCCGGCCGCCAGCGGCGCCGCAGTCACCGCGACCATCGCGCTGACCTTGGCCCGCACCACGTATTCGTACCGCCAGCCTGGCGTGTCGCGGCAGGTTGCGGCAAAGCGCATGCGCGCCGCGCTGCGCGTGTCGATTGGTTCGATGGCCGGCGCCTGGCTGCACGCTGGCGCCGCGCGCGGCATCACCACCGCGACCGCGAATTCGGGCTCCGACAAATTCAACGCCTGCGCCTGCCGCTCGAGCTGCTCGCGCGCGGCTTGCTCCAGCCTGGCCTGCAAGGCCGGCGGCGCCGCCTGCGCAGCACCGGCGATTAACAGTAACAACAACGAAGCGCAGCGGAATTCGGGCATGGAAAATACCTTGACGATGGTTGCACGCGGAGCAAGTTGCACCGCGCTGGCCGTTCATTCTAACAAGTTCAAACTGCAGTTCACTCAACGGAGGAGCGTTCAATGACGATTAATTTCCAAAAGGCACTGGGAGTCCATGCCGATGCCCTGGAGTTGCGTGCCGAACGCACCCGCGTGCTGGCATCCAACATCGCGAACGAAAGCACGCCCGGCTTCACCGCGCGCGACATCGACTTCGCCAGCGTGCTGCAGGAGCGCGTCGACGGCGAGGCGGACGCCCTGCCGAGCTTCGGCGACGGCTCGGCCCAGTACCGCGTGCCGTTCCACCCTAGCGCCGACGGCAACACCGTTGAAATCGGCGTCGAACAAGCCGCGTTCTCGCAGAACGCTTCCGATTTCCAGACCAGCCTCACCTTCATCAACATGAAGCTGCGCGGCCTGGCCAAAGTCATCGCAGGACAATAACAATGAGCTTCAAAGACATCTCCCAAATTGCAGGTTCGGCCATGGCGGCCCAGTCGGTGCGCCTGAACACGGTCGCGTCGAACCTCGCCAACGCCGATTCGGTGGGCGGCTCCGAAGCCGAGACCTACCGCGCGCGCAAGCCGGTGTTCGCCGCCATCCTCGACAACGGCAGCGGCAAGCTGACCCCGGGCAGCCAGGTGCAGGTGCTCGACGTGGTTGAAAGCGCCGAGCCGCTGCGCAAGGCCTACGAGCCGGACAACCCGGTGGCCGACGCCGACGGCATGGTGTTCTACCCGAACGTGAACCAGGTGGCCGAGATGACCGACATGATGTCGGCGTCGCGCGCTTTTGAAACCAACGTGGAGGTGCTGGGCAGGATCAAGTCCATGCAGGCATCCCTGCTCCGTCTTGGCGAAAGCTGATCATGCTGACCAATACCATTAACAATAACGGCATCAACGCCAAGGGCCCGAACGGCGCCGAAGTGCTGTCCTCGAGCGCGCCTGCCAGCGAGACCGCCGACATGTTCACCAAGCTGCTGGTGGCGCAGATCCGCAACCAGGATCCGCTGTCGCCGAGCGACCCGGCCCAGTTTGTCAACCAGCTCTCGCAGCTGAGCCAGACCGAAGCGATGCAGAGCATGGCCAAGATGAACAGCTCCTCGGCCAGCATCCTGCAAAGCCTGCAGGTACTGGCGCTGGGCGCGCAGGTTGGCGCCGACGTCATGGTCGCTGCCGACAGCGTCCAGCTCGACGGCGCCAAGGTATCGGGCAGCATCGAGCTGGCTTCGGCCAGCGCCGCCACTGAACTGGTGCTCACCGGCGCCAACGGCGTCCAGCACAAGATCGCCCTTGGCTCGCGCGGCGCCGGCCCGCTGCCGTTCACGATCGACCCGGCCGCGCTGGGACTGGCGCCGGGCCGCTACTCGATGCAGGTCACGGCCAGCAACGGCCAGCTGCCGGGCATCGAAATCGCGGGCCGCCTCGACGCAGTCCGCATGTCCGCCAACGGAATCATCCTCAAGGTGTCAGGCGTGGGCGAAGTCGCTCCATCCCAGGTCACCGGTTTTAATGGCAAAGCCAGCACCCTGGCCGCCGCGACTCCACCTAACGCTTTCTAAAGGAATACATCATGAGTTTCGAAATCGCACTGTCGGGCATCCAGGCCATCAACCAGCAGCTTGAAGCCACCTCGAACAACATCGCCAACGCCGGCACCTACGGCTTCAAGTCGAGCCGCGCCAACTTCTCGGCCATGTACGCAGG
Source organism: Telluria sp. (assembly GCA_036402435.1). GTDB lineage: Bacteria > Pseudomonadota > Gammaproteobacteria > Burkholderiales > Burkholderiaceae_D > Telluria_A. The sequence continues at coordinate 35,685 of DASWSX010000048.1, forward strand.
CACGCAAGCGACCGGCGTTGAAGTCGGTTCGATGACCCAGTCCATCAACCAGAACGGCGGCGTGTTGACCACCGGCCGCGGCCTCGACGCCTCGATCGACGGCCGCGGCTTCTTCGTCACCCGCGACTCGCAGGGCCTGATGTCTTACAGCCGCGTGGGCATCTTTGCGGCCAACAAGGACGGCTACCTGGTCGACAGCAACGACCGCCGCGCCCAAGGCTACGCCCCTGTCGCCGGCAGCACCGCGCTGGGCGCGATGGGCGACATGAAGATCCCGACCGGCCAGATCGCCGCTGCAGCCAGCACCAAGGTCAACTACGTCGGCAACCTGTCGGCCGACTGGCCGGTGCCGGCCGTGACCCCGCTCGATGTCACCAACGCCAACTCGTACAACATGTCGAAGCAGTCGATCGTCTACGACTCGCTCGGCACCCAGCACACGCTGTCGCAGTACTTCGTCAAGACCGGCCCGGGCGCGATCACCGTGCACTACGCCTTCGATGGCGCCGCGCCAACCGCCACCACCAGCCTGACCTTCAACTCGCAGGGCCAGATGACCGCGCCGACGACGCCTGTCCCGCTGACCTACGCGACACCGGGCAATGGCGCCGCGTCCCTGACCGTCAATGTCGACTACCTCGGCACCACCCAGTTTGCCGGCGAAGCCATCACCACCACCAACAGCACCGACGGCTATGCTTCAGGCACCTATATCGGCGTCGAGCTGGCGCAGGACGGTTCGGTGATTGCCAAGTACAGCAACGACCAGCAGCAGACCGTCGGCACCATCGCGCTGGCCACCTTCGCTGACGAAGGCTCGCTGAACCCGACCAGCGACACCAGCTGGACCCAGACCTCGGCCTCCGGCGTGGCGCTGTACGGCTCCCCTGGCACCGGCCTGGTCGGCAAGCTCAATACCGGCGCGCTGGAGCGCTCCAACGTCGATATCACCGCCGAACTGGTTGGCCTGATGACGTCGCAGCGTAACTACCAGGCCAATTCGAAGGTCATCTCGACCCAGAATACGATGATGCAGGCCCTGATGCAGGCGCTGTAAAGCCGGCGTCAACGCACCAACAAGAGGAGCAGCATGGATAAATTGATCTTCACGGCCCTGAGCGGCGCAGAGCGCGCGCTGCGCTCGCAGCAGGTCCACGCCAACAACCTGGCGAACATGGACAC
>DASWSX010000049.1:0-60465 GCA_036402435.1 Telluria sp.
CGGTCGGCAAGATTTAAATAACAGCAGCAAGACATTCACCGAATACAGTTTGATTTAGGAGATGAAGATGAGTTCAACCAAAGGCGCCGTGCCGTACTATTTCGTGCCCGGCCCGTCCCGCTGGCCGCTGTTCGCAGGCATGTCCCTGCTGGTGACGATGATCGGTGCATCGGGCTGGGTCAATGGCGCCTCGTTTGGCCCCATGCTGACCATCGCCGGCATCCTGTCGACGCTGGTGGTGCTGTACTTCTGGTTCGGCGACGCCATCAAGGAATCCGAATCGGGCCTGTACAGCAAGCGGATCGACCTGTCGTACCGCTGGTCGATGAGCTGGTTCATCTTCTCGGAAGTCATGTTCTTCGCGGCCTTCTTCGGCGCACTGTTCTACGCACGCGCCATCTCGATGCCTTGGCTCGCGGACCTGGACCACAAGGTCATCTGGCCTGACTTCGCCGCACAGTGGGGCAATACCGGTCCTGCAGGCGTGGTCGACAGCTTCCAGACCATGGGCCCGTTCCCGATCCCGACCATCAACACCGCGCTGCTGCTGCTGTCGGGCGTGACCCTGACCATTTCGCACCACGCCCTGCTGGCTGGCAAGCGTTCGAAGACCATCGTCTGGCTGGCCGCTACCGTGCTGCTGGGCGCGATCTTCATGGGCTTCCAGGTGTATGAGTACATGCACGCTTACAGCGAGCTGAACCTGAAGCTGACCTCCGGCATCTACGGTTCGACGTTCTTCATGCTGACCGGCTTCCACGGCTTCCACGTGACCGTCGGCGCGATCATGCTGGCCGTTGTCCTGTACCGTTTGATGAAAGGCCACTTCACGCCGGAGCACCACTTCGGCTTCGAAGGCGCCGCCTGGTACTGGCACTTCGTCGACGTCGTCTGGCTCGGCCTGTACGTCGTCGTCTACTGGCTGTAATCGCCGGAGGGGCAACCCTCCACTCGAAAAAGCCGCACGTGGGATAATCCTGCGTGCGGCTTTTTTGCCGAATCGCCGCCTTGTTTAGCAAACCAACAACACGCCATGAAAATCCTCGTCGCCCTAGCTTTCATCATGATTATCGCCAGCCTCGCTTCGGCGCTGTTCTTCCTGATGCGCGACAAGGGCAAGAGCCCGCGCACGATGCGCGCGCTGGCCATGCGGGTCGGCCTGTCGGTCACCTTGTTCCTGCTGATCCTGCTGGCCAATAAGCTGGGCTGGATCACGCCGACCGGTATCCGCTGACCCGATGCGCTCCTTCCATTTCCGCCCGATTCCTTTGGTCGCCACCGTGCTGCTGGTGGCGCTGGGTATTTCGCTCGGCCAGTGGCAGGACCGGCGCGCGGCCGGCAAGCTCGCTGTGCAGGAACGGATCGACGCCGGCGCCAATGCCGCGCCGATTGCGCTTGGCGCTACACGCGTCGAGGCAGCGGCGGCCGAACACCGCAAGGTGACGGCAACGGGAGAATTCGTGGCCGGCTGGCCGATCTTGCTCGACAACCGCCCGCAAGAGGGCAAGGGCCCTGGTTTTTACCTCTTGATGCCGATGCGGCTCGCGGGTGCCGATACGCATGTGCTGGTGGCGCGCGGCTGGCTGCCGCGTCCGGCCGGGGCGGCAGGATTGAAGCCGGCGTTCGACACCCCGGCTGGCCCTGTTACTGTCACCGGCGTGGCTCGCGGCACGCTGGGCAAAGTCATGCAGCTCGGGAGCGCAGCTCCGGTCAAGCCGGGCGCCATCCTCCAGAACCTCGAAGTGGCGCAGTTTGAACAGGCCAGCGGCCTGAAGATGCAGCCGTTCTTCATTGAACAGACCGACCCAGTGCAGCCCGGCGAACAGCTGGTGCGCGACTGGCCGGCCCCGTCCCTCGGCGTTGAAAAACACCAGGGCTATGCTTTCCAATGGTATGCGCTCTCTGTCATGGCGCTGCTGTTTTTCGTGATTACAGGATTTCGACGTGGACCAAAACCAGACCAGTAACACCCAGGCAAAACGCAAAGGCCGCTGGAAGCTGTTCGCCGTGCTGCTCGTATGCGCATCGCCGCTGCTTCTGTCGTACCTGACCTACTACGTGATCAAACCGTCGGGCCGCACCAATTACGGCGACCTGATCGACCCGCGCGCTTATCCGATCCCGCAGCTCGGCGCGACCACCCTGGACGGCAAGCCGGCCAGTCTCGAACAGTTCAAGGGCAAGTGGATCATGCTCAATGTCGACAACGGCGACTGCCAGCAGGCCTGCCGCGACCAGCTGGTGCAGATGCGCCAGCTGCGCCTGATGCAGGGCAAGGAGCGCGAGCGCGTCGAACGGGTCTGGCTGGTTACCGACACGACCCCGCTCGATACGATGCTGATGCGCGTGATCGAAGGCACCCGCATGCTGCGCGTCCCGGCCGACGCCGTGAACAAATGGCTGCCGGTGGAGCAGGGCGGCAATGCGGCCGACCACGTCTACCTGATCGACCCGCTCGGCAACCTGATGATGCGCTTCCCGAAAAACGCCGATCCGGCCAAGGTCAAGAAGGACATCGGCAAAGTGCTTAAAGCTTCCGCGATCGGCTGACCGATGGAGACTTCGGCACTGGTACTACTGGCCGTGAAGGGCCTGCTGGCGGCGTGCCTGCCGCTGGCGATGGTGTGGATGTCGTCCGACGCCAATAAATACCGCAAGCTGGTGTGGGTGACGGTGTTCCTCACCTTCGACCTGATCGTGTTCGGCGCATTCACGCGCCTGACCGACTCGGGCCTCGGCTGTCCTGACTGGCCGGGCTGTTATGGCGCCGCCAACCCGTTCATCGCGCACGAACAGATTGCCGCTGCCGAAGCCCTGATGCCGACCGGCCCGGTCACGGTGGTCAAGGCCTGGATCGAGATGACCCACCGCTACTTCGCGATGGGTATCGGGGTACTGATCATGGCGCTGATGGGCACCAGCTGGCTACAGTGGCGCAAGACGCGCCGCAGCGAGTTCTCGCCGGCGATTCCGACCGCGCTGTTCTTCTTCGTGTGCGTGCAGGGCGCGTTCGGCGCGTGGACCGTCACCCTCAAGCTGCAGCCGGCGATCGTCACGATCCACCTGCTGCTCGGCATGGGCCTGCTGGCACTGCTGGTGTGGATGGGCGGGCGCCAGGACCACGCGCTGCGTCCCCTGAAGGCTCCGGGGGCGAGCGCCGCGGCGCTGGCGGCACTGCGTCCGCTCGCGATCGCGTCGTTCGTCCTGCTGTTCGTGCAGATCGCGCTCGGTGGCTGGGTCAGCACCAATTACGCCACGCTTGCCTGCAGCGACTTCCCGCTCTGCGGCGGCAAGGTGGTGCCGGAGATGGCCTTCGAACATGGCTTCACCTTGTGGCGCGAACTTGGCAAGACAGCGGCCGGCAGCTACCTGCCGTTTTCGGCGCTGACCGCGATCCACTGGGTGCACCGCAATTTCGCCTTCGTGGTGTTCGCCGTCATCGGCTATACCGCATGGCGGGCCTGGCCGCACGAGGGCCTGCGCAAGACCGCACGCCTGCTGGCGATCGCGCTGGCCGCGCAGTTCGCAACCGGCGTGGCCACCGTGTTCCTCGACTTCCCGCTGGCCATCGCGGTGCTGCATAACGCCGGCGCCGCTGTCCTGGTACTGCTGGCGACCATGTTAAACTACCAGTTAAAGTACCAACTCGATCCTGCGCAGCGCGCTCCCGCAAGCGCGCTCACGCCGCAAGCTTCACACCCCTGATGATGACCCAGACCGCAATCCCAAAACCGACCAGCCGTTTCGCCCAGTACTGGACGCTGACCAAGCCGCGCGTGACCCAGCTGGCGGTGTTCTGCGCCGTGATCGGCATGTTCCTGGCCACCGACGAACTGCCGCCATGGCGCACGGTGCTGGCCGCGACGGCGGGCATCTGGCTGCTGGCCGGCGCCGCGTTCGCGGTCAACTGCATCCTGGAAGCCAAGATTGATGCGCGCATGGCGCGTACCGCGCGCCGCGCCACCGCGATGGGCGAACTGACCAACACCCAGACCATCGCGTTTTCCGCCCTGATCGGCGGGGCCGGCATGTGGATCCTGTACGTGCTGGTCAACCCGCTGACCATGTGGCTGACGTTCGTCACCTTCGTCGGCTACGCGGTCATCTACACGATGATCCTCAAGCCGGCCACGCCGCAGAATATCGTCATCGGCGGCCTGTCGGGCGCGATGCCGCCCGCGCTGGGCTGGGCGGCGATCGCCAACGACGTGCCGATGCAGGCCTGGCTGCTGGTCCTGATCATTTTCGTCTGGACCCCGCCGCACTTCTGGGCGCTGGCCATGTACCGGCGCGACGACTACGCGCGCTCCGGCCTGCCGATGCTGCCGGTCACCCACGGCATGAACTTCACCGGCTTCCACGTCTGGCTGTATTCGATCATGCTGGCGGCGACCACCTTGCTGCCGTTCGTCGTGAAAATGAGCGGGTTGATCTACCTCGCGGCCGCGATCGTCCTCAATGCCGTCTTCCTGTGGCACGGCTGGCGCGTGTACCGCCACTACAGCGACCAGGTTGGCCGCAAGGCCTTCGCCTGGTCGATCATGTACCTGTCGCTGCTGTTCGCGGCACTACTGGTCGACCACTACATCAAGCTCTGATAATGAAAAAACTGCTCTCGATTTTCGCGCTGGCGCTGCTGCTGGCCGGCTGCGACAAGCTTCCCAGCCAGCCGCAAAGCTTCAAGAACACCGACCTGACCGGGCTCGATTACGCCAAGGACTTCGCGCTGACCGACCATACCGGCAAGCCGCGCACTCTGGCCGACTTCAAGGGCAAGGTGGTGGTGGTGTTCTTCGGCTTCACCAGCTGCCCGGATGTCTGCCCCACCACGCTGGCAGAGATGGCCGGCGTGATGAAGGCGCTCGGCCCGCAGGCCGACGACGTGCAGGTGCTGATGGTCACCGTCGACCCTGAGCGCGACACCCAGGAGCTGCTGGCCCAGTACGTGCCGGCCTTCGACAAGCGCTTCATCGGCCTGCGCGGCACGCCGGAGCAGACCGCTGCGGTGGCCAAGGAGTTCAAGGTGTTCTACGCCAAGGTGCCAGGCAAGGAGCCGGGCAGCTACACGATGGACCACACCGCGGCCAGCTACGTATTCGACGGCAACGGCAAGGTGCGCCTGTTCGTCCGTTACGGCCAGGGCGTCGAGCCGCTGGTTCACGACATCAGGCAGCTGCTGTAACCTCCCCAAAAAACAAAAAGAAGAATATGGACCGACGCGACGGATCGACCAACTACGCCAAGCTGGCCGCCATTTCACTGCTGACGATCGGCTGCCTGTACGTGCTGCGCCCGTTCCTGGCCGCGATCCTGTTTGCCGGCGCCGTTGTCATTTCGTCCTGGCCGCTCTACCTGCGGCTGCTGGCCGCCATGCGCGGGCGCCGCACGCTGGCCGCCCTGACCATGACGTTGTCGCTGATCTTCATCGTCATCATGCCGCTGGCACTGGTGGCCTACAACCTGGCCGACGATGTCGGCCGCTTCTACGAGCAGCTGCGCATCGCGGTCGAAACCGGCAACACCGACCCGCCGCTGTGGCTGCGCCGGATCCCGGTGGTGGGCGAGTCGATCTACGCCTACGCCATGGAACTGATGCACAGTCGCGAGCAGATGCTCGAGCTGGCCCGCAACATGCTCGAACCGGCCCGCAAATACCTGCTTGGCGGCGGCATCGTGCTGGGCACCGGCGTTGCGCAGATGAGCCTGGCCGCTTTCGTCAGCTTCTTCCTGTACCGCGACGGCCTGGCGCTGGTGTCGTCGGTCGCCGTCGCCATGGAGAAGGTGATCGGCGAGGGCGCGATGAAGGTCGCGGAGATCGTCAGCCAGACCGTGCGCGGCGTGATGTACGGCCTGCTCGGCACCGCGCTGGCGCAGGCGCTGGTCGCGGCACTGGGCTTTGCGATCGCCGGCGTGCCGGGCGTGCCGCTGCTCGGCGTTGCCACTTTCATCATGTCGCTGGTGCCGATCGGCCCGCCGATCATCTGGGGCGGCGCCGCCCTGTGGCTGTTCGACCAGGGCAGCACTGGCTGGGGCATTTTCATGGTGGTGTGGGGCCTGGTCCTGATCAGCGGCGTCGACAACGTCGTCAAGCCGCTATTGATCAGCCGCGGCAGCGACCTGCCGTTCCTGCTGGTCCTGCTCGGGGTGCTGGGCGGCGTGCTCGCCTTCGGCTTTGTCGGCCTGTTCATCGGCCCGACCCTGCTCGCCGTGGGCTACTCATTGATGCGTGATTGGACCGGCGTCAAGCCGACGGTGCCCCCAGCCGCAGACTGAAGGTCTATACTCGGCAGCTCCTGCGCAAACATGGAGCATCCATGAACGGCGTTGTCCTGCCCGAACCCGCACTGGCCGGCCCCAGGCCCGCCACGCGCAAGCCCGGTCTCCCGGCCGGCGAACATGCCCAGGGCTTCCGCATGCTGGTCGAACGGCTGCCCGAGGCGATCTGGATCAACATCGGCGGCACGGTGGTGTACGCGAACCCGGCGGCGCAGCGGCTGTTCGGCGCGCGCACCTTCGAGCACCAGCTCGGCGGCGATGGGCTGCCGGGCGAAGCCCCCTTCACGCCGCGCCAGCTGCGCCGGGCGGACGGGGCTCTGGTCGAAGTCGAGTATTACGCCAGCGCGATCCGTTTCGAAGGCCTCGACGCGGTCATGAACGTGGCGCACGACGTCACCGAACGGCGCCGCCACGAAGAGGCGATCGAACACCAGGCCACGCACGACCTGCTCACCGGGCTGCCCAACCGGGCCCTGTTCCTCGACCGGCTGGCGCTCGCGGTCCGCCGCGCCGAGCGCCACCGCGGCCGCCTCGCCGTGATGTTCGTCGACCTCGATAAATTCAAGAACGTCAACGATACGCTCGGCCACGCGGCGGGCGACGAGCTGCTGCGCACCGTCGCGTCGCGCCTGGCGATGTGCGTGCGCGACGCCGATACCGTGGCGCGCCTGGGCGGCGACGAATTCGTCCTGCTGCTCGACCACCCGCTGGGCGAGGCCACGCCGGCGCTGGTGGCCGAGCGGGTCGCCGCGCGCCTGGCCGAACCGGTCATGCTGTGCGGGCACGAGCACGTGGTGACCGGTTCGGTCGGCATCAGCATCTGCCCGGACGACGGCGTCCAGGCCGAAGAGCTGCTGCGCCACGCCGACATCGCGATGTACCGCGCCAAGGAGGGCGGGCGCAATGGCTTCCAGTTCTTCACCAACGACATGCAAAGCCGCCTCGATGCGCGCATGATGCTCGAGCAGGGCCTGCACCGCGCGCTGCAGCGCGACGAATTCGTGCTGCACTTCCAGCCGCAGGTCGACCTGCGCAGCGGGCGCATCGTCGGCGCCGAGGCGCTGCTGCGCTGGCAGTCGCCCGAGCTGGGGCTGGTGCTGCCCTTCCAGTTCATCCCGGTCGCCGAGGAGAGCCGCCTGATCGCGCAGATCGGGCACTGGGTGCTGGACAAGGCTTGCGCCACCTTGCGCGCCTGGCTCGACGCCGGCGTCCCGGTGGTGCCGGTCGCGATCAACGTGGCGGCCTCGCAGTTCGCCGACCGCGGCATGGACCAGCTGGTGCGCGCCACGCTGGCGCGCTACCGCATCGAACCGCGCCTGCTGGAGCTGGAACTGACCGAAAGCCTGTCGATGGAAGACCCGGAAGCGTCGGTGGCGCTGATGCACCGGCTGAAGGCGACCGGCATCGGCATGTCGATCGACGACTTCGGCACCGGTTACTCGAACCTCAGCTACCTGAAGCGCTTCCCGGTCGACAAACTGAAGATCGACCAGTCGTTCACGCGCGGCCTGACCAGCGACCCGGAAGACCGCGCCATCGTCACCGCCGTGATCCGCATGGCACACAGCCTCGGGCTGCGCGCGATTGCCGAAGGCGTCGAAACCGACGGCCAGCTGCGCGTGCTGGCCGAGCACGGCTGCGACGAGGTGCAGGGTTTCTACTTCAGCCGTGCCCTGTCGGACAGCGCCATGGTGGCGCTGCTCGGCCGCGGCCAGCCGATGGACCTCGGCGTGCTTGCCTGCCGCGGCCAGCGCCGCACGGTGCTGCTGGCCGACCCTGACCGCAGCGTGCAGGCCGAGCTGCAGCGCCTCGCCGCCGGCGCCGGTTATGAACTGTTGCTGGCGAACTGCGCGGCCGACGTCTACGAACAGCTGGCAGGGAACCGGGTGGCGGTGGTGCTGGCCGGGCAGGACCTGGCCGGCGATTCGGCGATCGACCTGTTCCGGCGGATCAAGCACATGCACCCGCGCACGGTACGCGTGTTGCTAACCGGAGACACCAGCGCAACGAATCTGGCCAATGCCATCAACCACGGCGGCGTTTTCAAATTTGCCACAAAACCGGCCACCGCCACTGTGCTTGCAGGCGTGCTCGCCAGCGCCTTCACCCATTACGAGCACTTTTAATACCTCTTTACTCACATCGGGTGATTTAGTATTAAATAAAGCACGTGGATGAGTGACAATTTCCCCGATATACTCCTGCGTTCGGATTAATGCACTGGGGAAAAAACATGAAGGGCGTCGTATTTACGGAATTTATGGAGCTGGTCGAATCGCGCATGGGCCTCGACATGCTCGACCGGATTATCGGCGAAGCCGACCTCCCGAACGACGGCGCCTACACCTCGGTCGGCACCTACGACCACGCTGAACTGGTGCGCCTGGTGACGGCACTGTCGAACGCCACCGGCCTGACGACGTCCGAACTGGTGCTGATGTTCGGCGAACACCTGTTCACACGCTTTAGCGTCGGCTACCCGGCGCTGTTCGGCGACGTGGGCAACTCGTTCGACTTCCTCGAGCGGATCGACGGCGTGATCCACGTCGAAGTGCGCAAGCTGTATCCCGACGCCGAGCTGCCAAGCCTGCACTGCGAACGTCCCGCCCCAGGCCAGCTGGTGCTCACTTACAGCTCGCCGCGCGGCTTTGCCGACCTGGCCGAAGGCCTGATCAAAGGCTGCATCAAGCACTTCGGCGAGCCGATCACGATCATGCGCACCAATCTCGAGAAGGAAGGGGGCGTGCACCGCGCACGCTTCGACCTGACAACCGGACCAGCATGACCGAACAAGTCGTCACGACGGTCGCGTCGCGCAGCCTGATGCGCGAACGCACCGCCCGCAAGGAAGCTGAAACCCTGCTCGAGCAAAAGAGCCGGGAGCTGTACGACATCAACCTGAATCTGCGCCAGCTTAACTCCCACCTGGAGGAAAGCGAGACGCGCTACCGCACGCTGGTCGAGCTGATGCCCGACGCGATCTGGATCCACAGCGGCGGCCGGGTCGTCTTCATGAACCCGGCCGCGCAGCAGCTGTTCGGTGCAGACTCGCCCGAGCAGTTGCTGGGCAGCGAAGCGCTCGACCGCATTCCCGAAGAATTCCGCGTCAGGATGGCGCAGGGGATCTTTGGCGACATCGCAGAGGCCCAGGAGCAGCCGCGCTGCGCGCTGAAGGTGGCGCGGGTCGACGGCTCGCTGGTCGACGTCGAGTTCTTTGGCTGCGTGATCCGCTTCAATGACGCCGCCTCCGTCATGAACGTCGCGCACGACATCACCGAACGGCGCCAGCACGAGATGGCGATCGAACACCAGGCTACGCACGACCTGATGACCGGGCTGCCGAACCGCGCGCTGTTCCTCGACCGGCTGGCGCAGGCGATCCGCCGCGCCGAGCGACACGGCGACCGCCTCGCGGTGATGTTCGTCGACCTGGATAAATTCAAGATCATCAATGACACGCTCGGACACGCCACCGGCGACGAGCTGCTGCGCACCGTGGCGGCCCACCTGAAGCAATGCGTCCGCGCGTCCGACACCGTGGCGCGGCTGGGCGGCGACGAATTCGTGCTGCTGCTCGATAATCCGCTGGGCGACAACACGCCGGCCATGATCGCCGAACGCATCTCGACCCGCTTGGGCCAGCCGGTGATGCTGGGCGGGCAGGAGCACGTGGTCACCGGCAGTATCGGCATCAGCATGTATCCGGAAGACGGCACCAGGGCCGAGGCGCTGCTGCGCCAGGCCGACATCGCCATGTACCGCGCCAAGGAGGCCGGGCGCAACAGCTTCCAGTTCTTCACGCAGGAGATGCAGAACCGGCTCGACGCCCGCGTGGCGCTGGAGCAGGGCCTGCACCGCGCGCTGCAGCGCGACGAATTTGTGCTGCACTTCCAGCCGCAGGTCGACCTGCGCACCGGCCGCATCGTCGGCATGGAAGCGCTGCTGCGCTGGCAGTCGCCGGAACTGGGACTGGTGCCGCCGCTGCAGTTCATCCCGGTGGCCGAAGAGAGCAACCTGATTAACGCGATCGGACTGTGGGTGCTGAACAAGGCCTGCGCCACCCTGCGCGCATGGCTGGACGCCGGCGTGCCGGTGGTGCCGATCGCGGTCAATGTCGCCGCCTCGCAGTTCGAAGACCAGGCCATGGACCATCTGGTGCGCAGCACGCTCGCGCGCCACCGCATCGAGCCGCGCCTGCTGGAACTGGAGCTGACCGAAAGCCTGTCGATGGAAGACCCGGAAGCGTCGATTGAGCTGATGCACCGCCTGAAGGCGACCGGCATCGGCATGTCGATCGACGATTTCGGCACGGGTTATTCGAACCTGAGCTACCTGAAACGCTTCCCGGTCGACAAGCTCAAGATCGACCAGTCGTTCACGCGCGGCCTGACCAGCAATCCCGAAGACCGCTCGATCGTCACGGCGGTGATCCGCATGGCGCACAGCCTCGGCCTGCGCGCGATCGCCGAGGGCGTGGAGACGGAAGGGCAGCTGCGGCTGCTGGCGGCGGAAGGCTGCGACGAGATCCAGGGCTACTACTTCAGCCGTCCGCTGCCGGAGCAGGCCATGCTGGCAATGCTCGGGCGCGAGATGCGCATGGACATGGCGCCGCTGGCGCCAAGCGCCAGGCGCCGCACGGTGCTGCTGGTGGACGACGAGCCGCAGGTGCTGTCGACCTTCCGCAAGCTGCTGGACGGGCAGGGCTACGAAGTGCTGACCGCGCACGACCTGCCGCAAGCGTACGAGCTGCTGGCGGGGCACGACGTGGGCGTGGTGATCTCGGACCAGGAGCTGATCGGGCATACCGGCATCGACTTCTTCCAGCGGATCAAGAGCATGTACCCGCGCGCGGTGCGCGTGCTGCTGACGGCCGATAGCACCCCGGCCAACCTGGCCGATGCGATCAACAAGGGCGCGATCTTCAAATTTGTGGAGAAGCCGTGGCAGGATGAGGCGCTGCTGGCCGTGCTGGCCAGCGGGTTCGGGCATTACGAGCGCTTGTAAACACGGGGTTGTCGCGGCGAAGCGCATTCCGCCATTTCACCTTCCCCTGGAACTCAATCGTGCTCGTCCTGGTCTTCCGGCCGGTGCAAGCGCGGTATCACCTTGACCAGCACGATCCGCGGCCCGTTCATCTTCTTGACCACGATATCGAACTGCGGGAACTCGATCTTCTGTCCCTGCTTCGGGATGTCGCCCAGCTTCACCATCAGCAGCCCGCCCACCGATTCCACTTCATCCATCCCCAGCGTCTCGTTATCGATATCGATACCGAGGCTGCGTTCGAGCGAGAAGATCGGCAGGCTGGCTTTGCCGATCAAGGTGCCGTCCGGCTGGCGCAGCCAGTCGTTTTCGTTGAGCCTGAATTCGTCGTGGATCTCGCCCACCATCGCACCGAGCAGGTTGTCGAGCGTGATGAAGCCGACCGGGCGCTTGCCCTTTTCGCCGATCAGCGCGAAGTGCGGCGCGCCTTCGCGGAAGCGGCGGAACATCTGCTGCGCCTGCGTGCGCGCCGACACCGTCTCGACCGGCCGCAGGAACGAGGTCAGTTCGGTGATCTTCTTGCCGGCCTGCTGCGCGAAGAACAGGTCCTTCAGGTGGATCACGCCGAGTACTTCCTCGCCGGTGGCGTCAAAGTACGGATAGCGGCTGAACCGGTTGCGCTGCACCGTCTGCAGGTTTTCTTCGAGCGACTTGCTGGCGTACAGCGCGATCACTTCGTTGATCGGACGCATCAGGTCGAGCACCGTCAGCTGGCTGAAGTCGAGCGACTGCGCCAGGATGTGGCGCTCGTCGCGGGTGAACTTTTCGCCCGGCTGGCTGGTACGAAGGATGAGCTTGAGCTCTTCGTTCGAATAGTGCGAGTCGTGCCCGCCCTTTCCGGACAGGCCGGCCACGCGCAGCACGAAGTTGGCGCTGCCGTTGAGCAGGTAAATGGCCGGGTACATCATCCAGTAGAAGGCGTACAGCGGCGGCGCGCTCCACAGGCCGACCACTTCAGGATTGCGGATCGCCATCGATTTAGGCGCCAGTTCGCCGATGACGATATGCAGGAACGAGATCACGCTGAAGGCGACCACGAAGGAAATACCGTGCAGCAGCTTTTCGGATTCGACGCCGGCGGCCAGCAGGATAGGCTCGAGGATGCGGGCAAAGGCCGGTTCGCCGACCCAGCCGAGGCCGAGCGATGCAAGGGTGATGCCGAGCTGGCAGGCGGACAGGTAGGCGTCAAGCTGGCCGTGGACCTTGCCGAGGATGCGGCCGCGCAGGCCCTGGGTTTTCGCAATCGCGCGAACGCGCGTCTTGCGCAAGGTGACGATGCCGAATTCGGCTGCCACGAAAAAGCCGTTAAGCACCACCAGGATGAGGGCAAGTACTACTAGTAGAAAGTTTTCCATGAAGTAAGGTTAATTGAACAGCACGGGCTGTCGAACAAGCATTGTACAGTTCAAGCCAAATGCAAGACACCCTCGTGAACCGCGGTCATGATGGCCTCGACCGCCGGGTGGGCGATCTTGCGTTCGTTCGAGATGGCGTAGCACTGCTCGCGCACTTCGGGCACGTCGCCCACCAAAATCGCGCCGAACTGCTCGCGCATGTCGCTCGCGGCCATGCTCGAGGCGAAGAACAGGCCGGCGCCGCGGCGCCCGAAGGTGGCCAGCAGCGCGTTGTCGTCGAATTCGCCGACGACGTCGGGGCGCACGCTGTGCTGGTCGAACCACTCGTCGATTTTGCCGCGCAGAACGTTGTTACGGGTCGGCAGCAGGAACGGGGCACGGTCCAGGCTGCGCGGGAACGCGCCGGAATAGGCCTCGGCAAGGGCAGGGGCGCCGACCACGATGGTCGGCGTTTCCAGCAACAGGTGGCTGAACACGCGCAGCGGCGTGCCCGAGCGCACCGGACGGTCGGTCAGCACCAGGTCGAGCTTGTGCAGCGCGAGGTCGGTCAGCAGGCCGTCGAACGGGCCTTCGTTGCACACCAGCCGTACCGGCGTCGGCAGGCGCATGGTCGCCTCCAGCAGCCGGAAAGCGGTAGACTTGGGCAGGGAATCGGAAATGCCGACGGTGAGGCGGATGCGCAAGGTTTCGGTCTCGCCGAGCGCGTCCTGCATCTGCTCGCCCAGCAAAAAAATCTGGTCGGCGTAGGATAGGGCGGTGCGGCCCGCTTCGGTCAGCACCAGGCGCCGGCCTTGCTGGGTGAACAGCGATTTGCCGATCGACTGTTCCAGCAAGCCCAGCTGGGTACTGATAGTCTGGATCGCCAGCCCAAGGCGGGTGGCGGCGCGCGTGACGCCGCCTTCCTTGGCGACGACCCAGAAGTAGTACAGGTGCCGGAAATTTATGCCGTTATCTTTCATTTGCTTCTGTTTTTACGAAGTAATGCTTCAATTATCTCCTATTTTTAAATCGCACGCGCACGACTAAACTACTGCCCATTCAATAACAATCAGAGGGAAGCACGCATATGAAGCATTTCAGGTGGTCATTCATCGTCTCTATCGTCTGTCTCGCGGTCGCGGGCTGGTGGGGTTACCAGAACGCCGGCCTCGGCGGCGCGCTGACGGCGCTCGGCATTGCCGTCATCCTCAGCGTGATGGAAGTCTCGCTGTCGTTCGATAACGCGGTGGTCAACGCGTCGGTCCTCAAGAATTGGGACGAGTTCTGGAAGAAGCTGTTCCTCGGCGTGGGCATCATCATCGCGGTGTTCGGCATGCGCCTGGTGTTCCCGCTGGTGATCGTCGCTGTCGCCGCCGACCTCGGCATGGCCGAGGTGTGGAACCTGGCACTGACCGATCCGAAAGCATTCTCGATGCACCTCACCAACCACCATGCGGAAGTGGCGGCGTTCGGCGGCATGTTCCTGCTGCTGGTGTTCCTGAACTTCATGCTCGATCACGAGAAAGAGCTGCACTGGCTGGGCAACGTCGAGAAGAAGATCGGCTCGCTCGGCAAGGTGTCGTCGATCGCCGTGATGATCGCGCTCGGCACGCTGATGGGCAGCATGACCATGGTCGAGGAAGCGCAGAAGATGGTCGTGCTGATGGCCGGCCTGTGGGGCATCCTGATCTACGTCGGCGTCGACATGATTTCGAGCCTGCTTGAAAAAGGCGAAGAGGGCGGCGGCGAAATGGGCGAGATGGTCAAGCGCGGCGGTATCGGCGGCTTCCTGTACCTTGAAGTGCTCGATGCGTCGTTCTCGTTCGACGGCGTGATCGGCGCCTTCGCGATCACCAGCGACGTCGTGATCATCATGCTCGGCCTGGCCATTGGCGCGATGTTCGTGCGTTCGATGACGATCTACCTGGTTGAAAAGGGCACGCTGGACCAGTATGTCTACCTGGAGCACGGCGCGCACTACGCGATCGGCATCCTGGCCGCGATCATGCTGGCAAGTATGAAGTTCCATATCCCGGAAATCTTCACCGGCCTGATTGGCGTGGCATTCATCCTCGCCTCGCTGTGGTCGTCGCTTCGCTACAACAAACAGCAGCACCTGGAGCAGGTGAAACTGGGCGTTCGGCACCATTAAGTAGTACGCTGCGGCAGACAGTGCGCAGCGCGTATTGCATCGGTTAGTGACATCTTCCCGGCCTGGTTACCGGACTGGTTTTGGGAGACGTCAGCAGCTGGTGCAATACGCGCTGCGCATTGTCCGTTTACGGGCAGCTGTTCAAAAGCGCTTGACAAGCCCGTCCAATATGTCTACTGTATTAATCAACTAATACACTAGACACCATGGCCAATCACCCCTCCAATCTGTTTTCCATCGCTACCGGGTCATCCGAGCCGATCTACCGGCAGCTGGTCGACCAGGCGCAGCGCCTGGTCGCCGGCCGCCAGCTCGCACCCGGCGACGCCATGCCCTCTGTGCGCGAGGTTGCCCAGGCGCTCGCGCTCAACCCGATGACGGTGTCAAAGGCGTACGGCATCCTCGAACTCGAAGGCGTCCTGACGCGCAAGCGCGGCATGGGCATGTTCGTGGCCGACGCGCCGAAGGGCACGCACAGCGTCGCCAGCCGCATCGAGCTGCTGCGTCCGACCCTGGAACGGGCAGCGCTTGAAGCCCGCCAGCTCGAACTCGATCCCGACACCGTTCTCTCCCTTTTCACCAAACTACTCAAGGACAAACCATGACCCCTGCGATCATGCATGCGGAAGGCGTTACGAAATCATTCTCTGGCCATGCCGTGCTCAATGGCCTTGACTGGGAGGTGAGGCCCGGCCAGGTGATCGGCCTGTTGGGACGCAACGGGGCCGGCAAGTCGACGCTGATCGAGTGCCTGCTCGGGCTGCGCGAGACCGACGCGGGAAGTGTGTCGATCTACGGCGAAGCGGCCGGCATGCTGTCGGACCAGGTGCGCGCCCGCATCGGCTACGTGCCGCAGAAGTCCGACCTGTTCGAGTGGCTGACACCGAACCAGATGCTGGACTACTTCAAGGCGCTGTACCCGCGCTGGAATGCTGCCAAGGTCGAGGGCCTGCTGGCGCGCTGGGGCTTCGATGCGATGATGCGCAACAAGGCGATCGGCAAGCTGTCGGGCGGCGAACGCCAGCGCCTGTCCATCATCCGCGCGCTGGCGCACGACCCGTCGCTGCTGGTGCTGGACGAGCCGGTATCGGCGCTGGACCCGGTCGGGCGGCGCGACTTTTTGCGCGAACTGATCGACGGCGTCATCGAGCGCGATACCACCGTGATCTTCTCGACTCACATCCTGACCGACCTTGAGCGCGTGGCGCTGGATGTCGCCTTCCTCAAGGACGGCAAGATCGCGCTGCAGGGCGGGCTTGACGGACTGCTGGAGAACGCGCGCCGCGTGGTCGGGCCTAGCGCGATGGTCGCCTCGCTGCCGTATGGTGCCGCGTGGGGATCGATGCGCAGTTCCGGCGGCATCACCAGCTTCATCACGATGGCCGGCGGCCTGGAACTTGAGGCGCTGGCCGCGCGTGAGCCTGCGGTGCGCGTCGATGCCCTCAGCCTGGAAGATCTGTTTGTCGAGGTGACGCAATGAGCGCGCTTGCGGACTATGGACACATCTGGCGCCATGCGGTGGCGCCCAGCGCGATGCGCAAGGTGGTATGGGTCATCTGCATGCTGTCTGCTGCCGGGGGCGCGTGGCTCGTGTACCAGGACGGGGGCAAGGCGACGGGTCCGGCCCCGGTTGCATTGATTGTCCTCCCGGTCCTGCTGGTGGCGATGCTGTACTGGCTCGAGCTGGTCGCCGGCGCCGTGAAGCAGCTTACCCCGGCGAATGCACAGCTGGTTCCGCGCCTGCGCGCGCGGGCGATACAGCTGGTAGCCGCGTGCTTCGTCGTGTCCACAGTGGTGACTACCATCCTGCTGGGCGGGATATTCGGGAACAAGGTCCTGTGGGCGGCGGTTGTAAGCGCATGGCTGGTCGGCGCCGCAATGACGCGCACAGGATTGCAGCACGGGATGGTGCTCCAGTTCTTCCCGCTCATGATGATGATGCTTCCGCGCTCCATGCTGCAGTCGATCCGGGATCTCGGCGCGACTCCGTTGGGCGTCGCACTGTGCAGCATCGTCGTTATCGCGGTGGCGTGGTACGGCGTGCGCGCGCTGTTCCCCACAGGCGGGCGGCACTTCCGCCAGCGCGCGGCGGTGGAAAAGGGCGCGCGCACCGCGCTGGACTTCGCGGCAGGCGACAACGCGCAGGCCGAGCGAAGCGTACGAGGGTGGTATGCGTCCGACCTGGCGCGCGCGGGCCGGAACAAGAAGGCGGCAGGTGAATTGATGCTGCACGCATTCGGTCCCCGTGCGCACTGGAGCGTTTCGGCAAGCGTGCTTGCCGTGCTGTTGCTAGTGCTCGTGGCAGGGCGGATGCTGCTTGAACTGACGGCGGGAGATAATCAGCAGGCGGTGTCCATCGTCGGCGGCTTTGTCGTCTTTCCGCTGTTGCTGCTGTTTGCCTCGGCACCGCAGAAGATCGTCGGGCGCGCTGCCGTTACCGCGGGTGAGCAGTCATTGCTGCGCCTGACGCCGGCGGCGCCGCAAGCACGCGAGTTCAACCGCGAGGTAGGCGACGCGCTGATGCGGCGCGCGCTGATCGAGTGGGCCATCGTGACGGCCGGGCTGGTGGCAGTGACCGTGATGGTCAATGCACCCTGGACCATCACGCTGCTGCAACTGGCCGTGTGCTGCCTCGCCTTGCCGCTGACCACGGTCGTCTTGCGCGATTACGCCCGCTCTCCAAACCTGAGCAGCTTCTATATCTACTTCGCAGCGCTCGGACTGGTTCTGTCTGCAGGCGTGACCTATTTCGCGTCCCTGCGCGGGCAGTCGGTGCTGGTGTCGATCATTGCGATTGTCATCGGCGTCGGCGTGACGGCGGTCATTGCGGCGTCGCGCAAACGCATGATGATGCTGGCGCCGACCGCGTTCCCGGCCGGACGCATGGCGTCGTAATCAGCGGGCAGCGTGGTTTCAGAGATTGGCGATGCTGACGGTGACTGGGTGCGGGGGCGGCGCTTCGTGCGTCATGCCCCTCGGCGGCGGCTCGGTGGTGGCAAGCACGATCTGCACGCCCTTGAACGCCTTCGATGCGAAGGTGGGCTTGTCGGCGTCGAGCATGAACGGCTCGGTTGCCGTTTTGCCGACCAGCGTGAAGTGGTAGATCAGGTTGCCGGCCCAGACGCAGCGCGCGTTCGACGGGCATCTGCTGTCGTCGGCGCGTTCGTAGCGCAGGCTGATGGTCTCCCCGAGGGCAAGCGTCTGCGCTGGCTGAAGTGTTAAGGTAGCGTCGTTTACGGGAGCTTCGCTAATGGTGGCGCATGCTGCGAGAAGGCATGCTGCTGCGAGGATCAGGTAGCGAGTCATGGCGTTATCCCATCGATAGGTCCGATGAGTGTATCAAAATGCCATCGCAGGACGCGCGCCAAAAGCGAAAGGCACCCGCAGGTGCCTTTCGATGGTCAGTGCAGGCCGGCTTAAACGAACGCCGCCAGCGACCCTTTCATCTTCTTCAGTGCCGCCGCCTCGATCTGGCGGATGCG
The DNA here is from genome assembly GCA_036402435.1 of Telluria sp. Taxonomy (GTDB): domain Bacteria; phylum Pseudomonadota; class Gammaproteobacteria; order Burkholderiales; family Burkholderiaceae_D; genus Telluria_A. The sequence goes on from DASWSX010000049.1 coordinate 18,288, forward strand.
CTCGGCCGACACGCCGAACTCTGCAGCCAGCGTGTGCAGCGTCGCGCCCGAGCCGTCGTCGTTGGCCAGCCAGCGCGCTTCGATGATGCGGCGCGAGCGTGGATCGAGTTTCGACAGCGCGCTTTCCAGGCCTTCGGACTGCAGGCGCGTGACCTGTTCGGCTTCCAGCACCTTGGTCGGCTCCGACAGGTCGGACGACAGGTAGGCGATCGGCGAGAACTTGTCATCTTCGTCGTCGGTCGGCGATTCGAGCGCGATGTCGCGGCCCGACAGGCGCGTTTCCATTTCGATCACTTCTTCGCGCTTGACGTCGAGCAGCTTGGCCAGCGCATCGATCTGGGTCGGCGACATCGCGTCCAGGCCCACCTTGTTGCTGCGCAGGTTGAAGAACAGCTTGCGCTGGGCCTTGGTCGTGGCAACCTTCACCAGGCGCCAGTTTTTGAGGATGTACTCGTGCATCTCGGCCTTGATCCAATGCATGGCATAGGACACCAGGCGCACGCCCTGGTTAGGGTCGAAACGCTTCACGGCCTTCATCAGGCCGATATTGCCTTCCTGGATCAGGTCGGCATGCGGCAGGCCGTAGCCCAGGTAGCCGCGCGCGATCGACACCACCAGGCGCAGGTGCGACAGCACCAGCTCCTGCGCGGCGCCAAGGTCGTTGCTGTCGCGCAGGCGGCGGGCCAGCGACTGTTCTTCTTCGTGGGTCAGCATCGGCAGGCGGTTGACCGCCGAGATGTAGGCATCGATGTTGCCAAGATTGCCAGTAAATCCGAGTCCGAGAGCACGATTTCCAGTCGGAACCAGTGCGGATTGTGCGGACGTCATAGTCATCTATTTCCTCGTATGTGAGCTGCTGCATCGTCAATTTGCCATGGCAGCAGGGCCCATGGAGCGACTGTTACGGTTGTTACCCGGACGCTAGCGGCAGTGTTTTCGAATACTCCGCTACGCGTACGCCATATATTAGCACTCTCCGGCAACGAGTGCCAATCGCACCCCGATTTGCTTTCCGACACTGCTAAGTGGTTGCCGTGTGGAAATATCTCTGACAGGTTTTACTCTATGGCGAGTCAGAATTTTCCGGCTTGATGCGGGTCAACCATGATGCAGAAGTATCATGCACTGGCGGGCTTAAGACGACCTTAAGATGGCCGGGAGGCCGATAAGTTCAGTGTAGGGATTGGCGGAAGGGATTTCTGTACGATGACTCACGTACGGGGAGGAAGCGCGAACCTGGCCGATGTCCCGGGCGCGAAGCCCGGGACGGCGACTTGCACTGTCAGGTCAGCCGCGCGAGGTGGCGGCGGATCGACAGCATCGCGCCGACCAGGCCGAGCGCGGCGCTGATGGCCAGCAGGCCGAGGCTTTCCAGCGGTCCCAGCGGCAATAGCTGGAATTCGGACGCATACAGCCGCGCGAACTCGGCCACGGCGCCGTTGAGCGGCTGCAGCGACAGCGCGACCGCGCCCAGGGCCAGCACGCCGGCGCCAAGGCCGAGCAGGGCGCCGGTGTAATAGAAGGGCCGATGGATGAAGTTGTCGGTCGCGCCGAGCAGCTTGGCCATGGTGATCTCGTCCCGCTGCGTCAGCACCTGCAGGCGGATCGTGTTGAACACCACCGCGATCACCACGGTCCCGAGGGTCACGGCAAGCAGCAGCAGCGCCAGGCGCAGCACATTGAGCAGCGCGGCCAGGCGTTTCACCCAGGCCGAGTCCACATGGACCGCGTCGACATTCGGCAGGGCGCGCAGCTTGCCGGCGAGTGCGTCGATGCCGGCGGCGTCGCGCGCGCTTTCATAGCCGTCCAGCTTGAGCACATAACTGTCCGGCAGCGGGTTCTCGCCCAGCGTGCCCAGCACCTCGGCCAGCGCGCTCTTGGACTGCAGCCGGTCCAGCGCCTCTTCGCGCGGCACGAACGTGACGACCGCGCGCTGGCCGCCCAGGCTTTTCTGCAGGGCGGGCGCCAGCGCGCGCGCCTGCTGGCGGGTGGCTCCGGGCGACACGAACAGGCTGATTTCAGGATCGACCGCAAGCTGCTGCGACAGCGGCCTGACATTGTCGAGCAGGGTCAGGCCGGCGAACGGCAGGGCCAGCGCGATGGCGACCACGATGACGTTGAACAAAAAGCTGCCCGGCGCGCGGCGGATGGTGGCAAACGCGCCGTCGAGCGCGAAACGGTGTTGGCGGATCCAGCTCTTCATGCCGCGCCTCCCACCAGCTGGCCGTGCTCGATGTGGATCACGCGCGATGCGCTTTCCAGCACCTGCTCGTCGTGGGTCGAGATCAGGCAGGTGACGCCGACCGCGTTAAAGGCGCGCAGTGCATCGAGCACCTTGTCGGCGCTGGCGCGGTCCAGGTTGGCCGTCGGTTCGTCGGCCAGGATGATCTGCGGGCGGTTGACGATCGCACGCGCAATCGCCACCCGTTGCTGCTCGCCGCCGGACAGTTCGAGCGGCATCGCGGCGGCGCGGTCAAGCATGCCGACCTTCTCCAGCGCGGCGCGGGCGCGCTGCTCGGCCTCGCGGCGCGGCGCGCCGGTCACCAGCAGCGGCAGCGCCGTATTGGCCAGCACCGTGCGGTCGGTCAGCAGGCGCTGGTCCTGCAGCACCAGGCCGAGTTTGCGGCGCAGGAAAGGCACGCCGGCGCTACCGAGCTTGCCGATGTCCTGGCCGTTGACCAGCACACGGCCAGCGGTCGGGCGCTCGATCGCGGCGATCATCTTGAACAGGGTGGATTTTCCCGCACCCGACGGGCCGGCCAGGTAGGCCAGCTCGCCTTTGGCGATATTAAGCGATACGTCGCGCAGCGCGACCGCATCGGCGGAGTACTGCTTTGTCACCGATTGGAATTCGATCATGGGGCCTTATCCGAGCAGCGCTTCGACAAATTCGTCAGCTTTGAATGGCTGCAGGTCTTCGATTTTCTCGCCTACGCCGATGAAATACACCGGAACCGGGCGGGTGCGCGCGATTGCCGCCAGCACGCCGCCTTTCGCGGTGCCGTCGAGTTTTGTAATGACCAGGCCAGTCAGGGTCAGCGCGTCGTCGAACGCCTTGACCTGCGCCAGCGCGTTCTGGCCGGTGTTGCCGTCGATGACCAGCAGGATCTCGTGCGGCGCGCCGTCCATGCCCTTGCCGATCACGCGCTTGATCTTGCGCAGTTCTTCCATCAGGTGCAGCTGGGTCGGCAGGCGACCGGCCGTGTCGACCATCACCACATCCATCTTGCGCGCCTTGCCCGACTGGACCGCGTCGAATGCGACGGCGGCCGGGTCGCCCGACTCCTGCGAGATCACGGTGACGTTGTTGCGCTGTCCCCAGACCATCAGCTGTTCGCGCGCGGCGGCGCGGAAGGTGTCGCCCGCGGCCAGCAGCACCGACTGGTGGTAGGTCTGCATGTGCTTGGCCAGCTTGCCGATGGTGGTGGTCTTGCCGGCGCCGTTCACGCCCGCGATCATCATCACCAGCGGCTCGTAGCGGCCCAGTTCCAGCGGCTTCTCCAGCGGGCGCAGCATGTCGATCATCAGCACCTTGAGCGCGCCCTTGACGGCGGCGGCGTCGAGCAGCTTGTCGTCCTTGACCTTCTTGCGCAGCGCGTCGAGCAGGTACTGGGTTGCGTCCATGCCGGCGTCGGACATCAGCAGCGCGGCCTCGAGCTCCTCGTACAGGTCTTCGTCGATGCGCGCGCCGACAAACAGCAGGCTCAGGTTATTGGAGGTTTTGGACAGGCCTGCCTTCAGGCGGTCCATCCACGACTTCTTGCGGTCTGCTTCGCTGCCAAGGCGCTCTGCGGTTTCCGGAATCAGTTCGGCGACTGGCGCGGGAGCGATGACAGGGGCGGGCGCTGGCGCAGCAACGGGCGCCGGAGGTGGCGGAGCGGCAGGCGGCGGCGGGGCGGCCGGCGCGGGTGCAACCGGCTGCAGTACCGGCGGCGCCGTGAAAGTCGAGGTGGTGCCGTAGCGGCGCGACGGGCCCGCGGCTGGTGCCTGGACCGGAGCCGGTGCGGCTACCGGCGGCGGCGCGACAGGGACAGGCGGCGCAACAGGAGCAGGCGCGGCGACAGGTGCCGGAGGCGGAACCGCCACCGGCGCAGGCGCGACAGGAACAGGGGCAACCGGCGGCGCTGCTGCCGGCTCAGGCGGTGCACTCTCTTCCGGGCGAAGAATTTTTTTGAAGAAACTAAACATGGATGTGTATCGGCGGGCGCTGCAAGCACATTCCCGCAATTGGCGGGAACGACGAATTGGATCGCGCGTATTCTACCAGAGCGGGCCCCGCGTTTCTTGCCATCCTGTCTAGGAGCGGCCTAACTGGCAAGCTCCTCGGCGCGGCTGGTCCGCCAGCGCGCGACCGCTGCAGGGATGCCTTCAAGGTCAAGCACGCATTCCGGGCCCAGCTGGCGCATCAGCTGTGCAGCGCAGGCTCCGCCCACCCACACATCGGCCGCCCCGTTCAGCCGCTCCTTGAGCTGCGTAATATTGTCCTGTGCAGCGCGACTCGAAATGCCAGCCGAAAACGACAGGGCGACGATGTCGGCCCGGTGCACCTTGGCGGCCGCAACGATGTCGCCCAGCGGTGTCTGCACGCCCAGCGAGATGCAGGCCGCGCCTTCCAGCGCGAACAGCGCCTCGGCCATCAGCAGGCCGAGCCCGTGCCGTTCCATCGGCACCGTCGTCAGCAGGATGCGGGGCGCGGCAACTTCGCGGTCGGTCTGCTGGCTGGCGGCATAAATCGCCGCGCGCATCACGCTTTGCAACGTTTCCGCATAGAGGTGCTCCTCGAAGATCGCCAGCTTGCCGCCCGCCCACGCATCGCCCACCAGCGTCGTCAGGGGAGCGACCAGGTCGGTGACGAAGCCGCGCAGGCCAAGCCGCAACTGCGCCTGCATCATCAGCGTGCGCAGCTCGTGCACTTTGTGTCCTTTGATCATCTCCATGCATTCGGCCAGCATCGGGTCGCTGGCGTCGGGCAGCGGCGTCGCCGAACGGCGCGCGGCCAGCTGACCCAGTTCGGCCAGTTCCGCAGCGTCCATGTTGACGATTTTTCCCGGGCGGTAGCCGTGGTCGATCAACCTCTTAATAAGTTGCAACCGATTGCGCTGCTCCGCCGTATATATCCGTTCACCGTTGGCGTCACGGCTTGGCTTGGGGAAGTCATAACGGCGCTCCCAGACACGCAGGGTTTCCTTCGCGATGCCGGTTTCGCGCTCAACCTCGCTGATGGTGGTCATGCGGTCGTCTGTGTCGATGTTGCTCATGAGATTCCTGAAGGCCGGTTGTATAGGACAGTCTTTGCATTGTAAGCGCATCCGTTGGGAATCCGCTACCAAAAACCATATCAAAACGCGCAAATGTCGCAGTTTGTTCAGGACAAATTGATTGACAGTTGCAATCGGATGATAGATTATGCAGTTCTCATCTTGTTTGTCATGGACAAGCAGGAAACGTTCGGGAGCACTCATGAAAGTTGCAGTTATCGGCGCCGGCATCTCCGGCTTGTCATGCGCTTACCGGCTGGGCCAGTCCGGCGCCGACGTGACGCTGTTTGAAGCCGGAAATTATTTCGGTGGACACAGCAATACTGTCGACGTCGAGGTCGACGGGCTCCGCTTTGGTGTCGACACCGGCTTCCTGGTCTTCAACGAACGCACCTATCCGACCCTGATCGCGCTGTTTGCCGAACTGGGCGTCGAGAGCGCCGCGAGCGACATGTCGTTCTCGGTCAAGCTGCCGCAGGCCGGACGCGGTGGCCGCATGCTCGAATGGGCGGGCAGCAACATCGATACCGTCTTCGCCCAACGCGGCAACCTCTTCAACCCGCGCTTCCTGAAAATGGTGCGCGACATCCTGCGCTTCAACAAAGAGGCCACCGCCCTGGCCAGCGGCGGCGCGATGCCCGCGCAGTCGCTGGGCGACTTCCTCGACGAGCGCCGCTACAGTACCGAATTCCGCAACTGGTACCTGCTGCCGATGGCAGCGTGCATCTGGTCGTGCCCGTCGGGCCAGATGCTGGCGTTCCCGGTGGCGACCTTCATCCGCTTCTGCCACAACCACGGGTTGCTGCAGGTGAACGACCGGCCGCAGTGGCGCACCGTGCTTGGCGGCTCGCGCAACTATGTCGCCAAACTGCTGGCCGCCATTCCGTCGCGCCGGCTCGCGATGCCGGTGCTGTCGGTCAGGCGCGCAGCGCAGGGCGGCGCGCGCTCGATACGGCTGGAAACCGCTGCCGGCGCCGAGCAGTTCGACCACGTGGTGATGGCATGCCACAGCGACCAGGCGCTGGCGCTGCTGGGCGATGCCCGCGCGGATGAACGCGCGGTGCTCGGGGCGATCCGCTACCAGCCCAACCGCGCGGTGCTGCACACCGACGCGCGCAGCCTTCCCTGCAGCCGCCGCGCATGGTCGGCCTGGAATTACCAGAGCACGGCATCCAACACTCCCGACGTATGCGTGCACTACCTGATCAACAAGCTGCAGCCGCTGCCGTGCACCACGCCGGTGATCGTCTCGCTCAATCCGATCGACGAACCCGATCCGCGCCGCGTCCTGGGCGAATTCGATTACGCGCATCCAGTGTTCGACGCGGCGGCAATCGCGGCCCAGGCGCGCCTGCCGGCGCTGCAGGGTGCGCAGGGGACGTGGTTTGCCGGCGCCTGGACCGGCTATGGCTTCCACGAAGACGGCCTGAAATCCGGCCTGTCGGTGGCGGCGGCGCTGGCGGCACGCATGGCGGGGCAGGGCGATGCTGCCGCCTGAAGCCGCAGTCGCGCAATTATGCTTCGGCCAGGTGCGCCACCGGCGGCTGCGCCCGAGCGTCAACGCGTTCGAATACGGCACCTACTTCCTGCGACTGCCGCTGCGCGCGCTCGGACAGCGCGGCTTCGGAAGCGCGCTGGTATCGCGCAACCGCTTCAACCTGCTGTCCTTCGCCGACGCCGACCACGGTGACGGCAAGCGCCCGCTGGTCGACTGGATCGACGCGCTGCTCAAGGCCGAAGGCGTGGCGGACGCCGACGGCGAAGTGTGGCTGCAGGCGATGCCGCGCGTGCTCGGGTATGCATTCAATCCCGTGTCGTTCTGGTTCTGCCACCGGGCCGATGGCGCTTTGCGCGCAGTGCTGTGCGACGTGCGCAATACCTTCGGCGAGCGCCATTTCTACCTGCTCGATACCGGCGCTCCGATTGCCAATGGCAGCGAGCTGGCGGCGCGCAAGGTGTTCCACGTCTCGCCGTTCTGCCGTGTCGAAGGCGGCTACCGGTTTCGCTTCATGCGCGCGCTGCGCCCGGGCGGAGAGCACACGCTGGCCTGCATCGATTACGACGACGCCGACGGCTTGCTGCTGCAAACCAGCGTGTCCGGCACCGCATCGCCGCTGTCCTCGGCCAGCGCTGCGCGTGCCTTTTTTGGTTTTCCCCTCATGACGTTCGGCCTCGTCGCGCGCATCCACCTGCAGGCGCTGCGCCTGTGGCTGCGCCGCGTGCCGTTCCATTCCAAACCCGCCCCACCTGAACAAGAGGTCAGCCGATGAGTTCCGATTTCATGCCGTCCGCAGCGCCAGTTGCGCCAAGCACCTTCGTCCGCGCGGAGGCCGTGCCGGCTTCCGCCAGGATGGTCCTGCGCCTGCTCGACAAGATCGAGCACGGCACGCTCCACCTGGTGACGCCGCGCGGCCGCCAGCTGGCGTTTGGCGCCGGCGGCGTACCCGTTACGCTGGAGCTCAATAACTGGAACCTGTTTTCGGCCGCGCTGCGCTCCGGCGATATCGGTTTCGCCGAATCGTACATCGCCGGCGACTGGACCACGACAAGCCTGCCCGGCCTGCTCGAACTGCTGGTAAAAAACCGCGCCAAGGTCGAATCGGCGGTGTACGGCAGCTGGTGGGGCAGGCTGGCGTACCGGGTGCGCCACCTGATGAACCGGAACAGCCGCGCCGGCAGCCGCAAGAACATCCACGCCCACTACGACATCGGCAACGACTTCTACAAGCTGTGGCTGGACGAGTCGATGACCTATTCGAGCGCGCGCTTCACCGCCGCCAGCGGCGCCGACCTCGCGCTTGCGCAGGCCGAAAAATACCGCGCCATCATCGGCCAGCTGCGGCTCGAGCCGGGCCAGCGCGTGCTTGAAATCGGCTGCGGCTGGGGCGGATTCGCCGAGATGGCCGCGCGTGAAACTGGCGCGCACGTAACGGGCCTGACCTTGTCGGAACAGCAGCTGGCGTATGCGCGGCAGCGCATGCAGGACGCCGGGCTGGCCCACATGGCCGACCTGAAGCTGTGCGACTACCGCGACAGCGCCGGCGAGTACGACGCGATCGCCTCGATTGAGATGTTCGAAGCGGTCGGCGAGGCCTACTGGCCAAGCTACTTCGAGTGCATCGCAGGGAACCTGAAGCGCGGCGGGCGCGCCTGCGTGCAGACGATCGTCATCGCAGACGAGCTGTTCGAGCGCTACCGCAAGGGCACGGATTTCATCCAACAGTACATTTTCCCGGGCGGGATGCTGCCCTCGCCGCAGGTCTTCACGCGCATGGCCGAGGAAAGCGGCCTGACGGTCACGCGCGAATTCACCTTCGGCACCGACTACGCAGACACGCTCGCGGCGTGGCGCCTGGCCTTCCACGCCCGCCTCGACGCGGTGCGCGCACAAGGCTTCGACGAACGCTTCATCCGTACCTGGGACTTCTACCTTTGCTACTGCGAAGCCGCGTTCAGGGCGCGCAACACCGACGTCGTCCACTTCACGCTGGAGAAAGCCTGACATGGCGCGCCGGCTCCTGCTGGCGGTCCTGGCCGCACTGTCGGTGACCGGCGCGGCTCATGCCGCATTGCCTGTTGCCGCCGCCGACATACCGCAAGCGCGCATGGCCGGACAGGGCGCGTTCAGCTGGTTCGGCATGAAGATCTACGACGCGCGCCTGTGGGTGGGCGATGCGGGTTACGTACCCGGCGCGCCGTTCGCGCTTGAACTTCGCTACGCGCGTGCGCTGGGCGGCGGCCGCATCGCCGACGCCAGCGACGACCAGATGGAAAAGAACGGCGCCGGCACCCCTGCGCAGCGCGCGGCATGGCTGCGCCGGATGCGCGCCCTGTTCCCCGATGTGAAGGAGGGCAGCACCATTACCGGCGTGTTCCTCGCCGATGGCGCGGTCAGGTTCCACCTCGACGGCAAGGTGCTGGGCACGATCGCCGAACCGGGCTTCGCCGCCGCCTTTGCCGGCATCTGGCTGGGCGCGGCCACCACCGCCCCGCGCCTGCGCGCGTCGCTGCTCAAGGATGCTGCGCCGCGATGACCAGGCTTGCCACGTCCCAGCTGGTGTCGTACGGCCTGTTCGGACTGCCGCTGGCCATGGTGGCGCTGCCGATCTACGTCTACCTTCCCAAGTTCTATGCCGACCGGTCGGGCCTTTCGCTGGCGCTGATCGGCGCCGTGCTGCTGGCTGCGCGCGTGGGCGCCGCCTTCCTCGATCCGCTGCTGGGATGGTGGATCGGGCGCGGACGCGGCGCCTTCGGGCGTTTTGTCGCGATTGGCTCGCCGCTGCTGCTGGCCGGGTTCGTGGCGCTGTTTCATCCCCCCGCGCTATCCGGCGGCGCGGCACTGGCCTGGTTCCTGGCCACGCTGATGCTGGTGTACCTCGGTTTCGGCCTGGCCACGATCGCCCACCAGAGCTGGGGCGCGGCGCTGACCCAGGCGAACGCCGAGCGCGCCCGCGTCACCGGGGTGCGCGAAGCATTCGCGCTCGGCGGCGTTGTGCTGGCCGCCACGGTGACGGGGCTGGCCGGGTACGCCGCCCTGTCGCTGGCGTTCGCCCTCGCGCTGGCAGGCAGTGCGCTGCTGCTGCTGTCGCGTGCGCCCCGTCCCCGCATGGCCGCGCCGGGCGCCGCGCAAGGCGGCCTGCGCGCGATGGCCGAACCGTTTGCCAGCCCGCGCTTCCGGGCCCTGTTTGCCGTCCTGATCGTCAACGGGGTCGCCTCGGCCATTCCCGCGACGCTGTTCCTGTTTTTCGCCTCCGACCGCCTCCGGCTGGCGCCGATGGCGGGCCTGTTCCTGGTCCTGTATTTCGTCGCAGCCGCATGTTCGGTCGCGCCGTGGGTGGCTGCCGCGCGCAGGGTAGGCGAGGCGCGCGCATGGGCAGGCAGCATGCTGATGGCGGCGCTGGTGTTCGTTTGGGCGTTCGGCCTTGGGCCTGGCGATGCGCTGGCCTTTGGCGCGATCTGCGTCCTGTCCGGCTTTGCGCTGGGGGCCGACCTGGCGCTGCCACCCGCGCTGCTGGCAGGCGTGATCGCCAGCGAGGGCCACTCCGGCCGGCGCGAGGCGGCTTACTTCGGCGTGTGGAACTGGGGCGTCCAGATCACGCTGGCGCTGGCGGCCGGGATCGCGCTGCCGCTGCTCGACTGGCTGGGCTATGTTCCCGGCGCCGGGGCGGGAACGGGCGCGCTGGCCGCCGCCTACGCACTGCTCCCATGCGTATTGAAGCTGCTTGCCGCCACGATGCTCTGGCGCGCCCCATTACGCGATTGCTAATTAACCCAAAAAGGAAACCGACATGAGAATAGCCACTGTATTGATCGCTGCCGCCGCTGCGGTCACGCTGACCGCCTGCACCGCACCGAAACCGTCCCACTACGCGAACGAAAAGCCGGTTCTCGACGTACAAACCTATTTCAACGGCACGTTAGATGCGCACGGGATGTTCCAGGACCGCTTCGGCAAGGTGGTCAAGCGCTTCGTCGTGGTGATGCGCTGCAGCTGGAACGGCGACGTCGGCACGCTCGACGAGGACTTTGTCTATTCCGACGGCACGCGCCAGAAGCGCGTCTGGACGCTGCAAAAAACGGGACCGGGCCGGTTCACCGCGACCGCGCCGGATGTCGTTGGTACCGCCGAAGGAATCGTCTCCGGGAATTCGCTGCGCTGGAAGTACGTGCTGTCGCTGCCGGTGGGCGAGCGCGTGATCGACGTCAGCATGGATGACTGGATGTTCCTGATCGACGAGCGCGTGATGCTGAACCGCACAGCCATGAGCAAGCTGGGTGTCGACCTTGGCAACGTGACGCTGTCGTTCACCAAGCGCCTGCCGTGAACCCTCGGATTACCGACTGGCGCGGCAAACGGGTGTGGGTGATCGGCGCCTCCACCGGCATCGGCAAGGCCACCGCCGAGTTGCTGCACGCCTGCGGGGCCACGGTCGCTTTGTCCGCGCGCAGCGCCGGCAAGCTGCAGCACTGTGCCGCCGGCATGGAGCGGGCGCTGGCCGTGCCGCTGGACGTCACGAACCACGAGAGCGTGATGGGCGCGGCTGATGCAATCCTGAAGGCGTGGGGAGGCTACGACCTGGTGCTGATCGTGGCGGGCGGCTACAACGAAATGCGCGCCGACGCGTTCGACCTCGATGCGGCCAACGCGCTGCTCGACCTGAACCTGCGCGGGGCGTTCAACTGCATCGACGTGGTATTGCCGCAGTTGTTGCGCCAGGGCGCGGGCGGCATCGGCATCGTGGCCTCCGTCGCCGGCTTTGGCGGCCTGCCCAAAGCGCTGGTGTACGGCCCGACCAAGGCGGCGCTGATCAACCTGAGCGAGTCGCTCTACCTCGACCTGCGCCCGCGCGGCATCGCCGTTTACCAGGTCAACCCGGGCTTTGTCGAGACGCCGCTGACGGCGCATAACGACTTCCCGATGCCGGCGCTGATGACCGCCGATGACGCGGCGAAGGCGCTGGTGGACGGCCTGGAACGAGGCCAGTTCCATATCCATTTCCCGCGCAGGTTTACGAACACGCTGAGGCTGGCGCGGCTGCTGCCGTACCGGGCGTACTTCTGGCTGGTGCACAAGGTGACAGGCTTATGACCCGCACGCCCGAACTCGAACGGCTGGTGCGCTTTTACGAAACTATCGACGGCGCGACCCTGCGTGCGGAGCTCGCGCGGGTCTACGCCGCCGACGCCCGTTTCAAGGACCCGTTCAACGAAGTGCAGGGCCGCGACGCGGTCGAACGGATTTTCGCGCACATGTTCCGGCAGGTCGATGAGCCCCGTTTCGTTGTCGTGACCGGAGTGCAGCAGGAGAGTCACGCCTTCGTCACATGGGAGTTCCGCTTCCGCATGAAGCGCTTCAGTAAGGAAGATCAGTGCATCCGCGGCGCCAGCCACATCGTATTCGATGCGGCCGGCCTGGTGCAGCTGCACCGCGACTACTGGGACGCCGCGGAGGAGCTTTACGAGAAGCTGCCCGTGCTCGGCGCCTTCATGCGGATGCTCAGGCGCGCCGCCGCAAGATAGAAATCAGCCCTTGGCGGCTTGCGCGGCCGTGCGGATGGTCTCCAGCGTCGCATTCGGCGTAATCAGGTTGCCGTCGTAGCGCAGCTCGATCAGCGCCGGCAGGTTGTTGGCGCGCGTATGCTCCAGCGCGCGCGCCAGCGCCGGCGCGAAGGCTTCGGTGGTGTCGACCTGTTCGCCATGCGCGCCGTAGGCCCGCGCCAGTGCCGCGAAGTCGGGGTTGTGCAGTCCGGTGCCCGATACGCGGCCCGGATAGTCGCGCTCCTGGTGCATGCGGATGGTGCCGAACATGCCGTTGTTGAACACGATAATGACCACGCCCGCCTTGTACTGCACCGCGGTGGCCAGTTCCTGCCCGTTCATCATGAATTCGCCGTCGCCCGCGAAGGTGACCACGGTGCGCTGCGGATCGACGATCTTGGCAGCGACGCCGGACGGCACGCTGTAGCCCATCGCACCGCTGGTCGGGGCCAGCTGCGAGCGCATGCCGCCGTAGCGGTAGAAGCGGTGCGCCCATGACGCGTAGTTGCCGGCGCCGTTGGTGATGATGGTGTCGTGCGGGACGGCCTTCATCAGGTCCTGCACCACCTGCCACAGATCGAGCGGCGCCTTGCCGTCCTTGAAGATCGGCGGCTGTTCCTGGTACGCCGCCAGTTCTTCCCTCGCGGTGTTGACGGTCGAGCGCCACGCGCTGGCATCGACCGGTTCCATCGCGGCCAGCATCGCGCAGGCCTGCGGCGCGCCGCTGTTGATCATCAGGTCAGCCTGGAACACGCTGCCCAGCTCTTCGGCGCCGGCGTGGAAGTGCACGAGCTTTTGCTGCGGCACCGGGGAGGCCAGCAGCGTGTAGCCGCCGGTGGTCATTTCGCCGAGGCGCGGGCCGATGGCGATCAGGAGGTCCGCATCCTTCACGCGTGCCGCCAGCTTCGGGTTGATGCCGATGCCGACGTCGCCGATGTAGTTCGGGTGCGCGTTGTCGAGCAGGTCCTGGAAGCGGAAGGTGCAGCCGACTGGCAGCGCATTCGCTTCGGCGAAAGTACGCAGGTCGGCGCAGGCCTGTTCGTTCCAGGTGCCGCCGCCGAGCAGCACGACCGGGCGCTTCGCCTCGGCCAGCATGGTGCGCAGCGTCGCGATCTGGGCGGATGAAGGCGAAGCCTGCACCGGCTGGTAGCGGCGCGTATCGGCCACGCTGGCGGTATCGGTAAGCATGTCTTCCGGCAGGGCGAGGACGACCGGGCCGGGACGGCCGCTGGTGGCCACCTGGAAGGCGCGCGCGATGTATTCAGGGATGCGGTCGGCGCGGTCGATCTGGGTGACCCATTTGGCCATCTGTCCGTACATGCGGCGGTAGTCGATCTCCTGGAACGCTTCGCGGTCGGTGAAGTCGCTGCCGACCTGTCCGATAAACAGGATCATCGGGGTCGAATCCTGGAACGCGGTATGCACGCCGATCGAGGCGTTGGTGGCGCCGGGGCCGCGCGTGACGAAGCAAATGCCCGGCTGGCCCGTCATCTTCCCGTAAGCCTCGGCCATGAACGCCGCGCCGCCCTCCTGGCGGTTGATGATGAAGCGGATGCTTGAATCATGCAGCGCGTCGAGGACGTCCAGGTAGCTTTCGCCCGGAACCCCGAAGGCGGTGTCGACGCCGTGGACTTTGAGCGCATCGACCAGGATCTGGCCGCCGGTGCGGGAAGGGAGCGTCATGTGATGCCTCTTAATTATAGGTGTGCCTTATTCTATGCGAGCCGGTGGCGGCCGGGCTTTTGAAATAACGACACCAAATTTCAGAATCCCAACCCCCAAGAAGGAAGTCAGGGTGGAGGCCACCTGCTACAATACGCCCCGTGAAGCAGGCCAAGGCAGCCGCTGGCTGGCGTGTAATGCGTCGGCGGGAGGAAGGTCCGGACTCCATAGAGCAGGGTGACGGTTAACGGCCGTCCGCTGAAAGCCGCCCAAGCGCAAGCCGGTGGTATAAGGCGAGGAATAGGGCCACAGAGACGAGCGTATTAAGTTACGGTGAAACGCGGTAACCTCCACCTGGAGCAATTCCAAATAGGCACGCGTTGATGTTGCTCGCGGAGCGTGCGGGTAGGAAGCTTGAGCGCCGGAGTAATTCGGCGCCTAGAGGAATGGCTGTCATAGCAAACGTTCGCAAGGGCGTTCGCCGTATACAGAATCCGGCCTATCGGCCTGCTTTACACTTATTCTAACGGCCCCGGCGATCCCGCGGCCGGCGCTGGGGACCTGACGATGCATCACTACATCCTCGCCCTCGACCAGGGCACCACCAGTTCCCGCGCCATCCTGTTCGACCGCGAAGGCCGCATTCACGGCAGCGCGCAGCAGGAATATCCCCAGCACTTTCCCCAGCCCGGCTGGGTCGAACACAATCCCCTCGATATCTGGAACAGCCAGCTGGCCGTCGCGCGCGAAGTGCTGCGCGCCAGCGGCGTCAGTCATGCACAGGTGGCAGCGATTGGCATCGCCAACCAGCGCGAGACCACCCTGGTGTGGGACCGCCGGACCGGCGAGCCGGTCGCCAACGCGATCGTCTGGCAGGACCGGCGCACGGCGGCCGAATGCGACCGCCTGCGCGCGCAGGGCAGCGCAGGCCTGATCGGCGAGCGCACCGGATTGGAACTCGACGCCTATTTCTCGGCCAGCAAACTGGCCTGGCTGCTGGCGCATGTGCCGGGTGTCCGCACGCGCGCCGAACGCGGCGAGCTGGCCTTCGGTACCGTCGACAGCTGGCTGGTGTTCAAGCTGTGCGGCCGCCACGTCACCGACGCCGGCAACGCGTCGCGCACGATGCTGTTTAATATCCACCAGATGCGCTGGGACCCCGAACTCCTCGCACTGTTCGGCATCCCGGAGTCGATGCTGCCCGAAGTGGTCGACAGCGCGGGGGAGGCGGGCCTGGCAGCGGATGAATGGTTCGGCGGCCCGATCCCGATTGCCGGCATCGCCGGCGACCAGCAGGCCGCCACTTTCGGCCAGGCCTGCCATCAGCCCGGCATGGTCAAGAACACCTACGGGACCGGCTGCTTCATGCTGATGCATGCGGGGGCGCAGCCGGCAGTGTCGCACCACCGGCTGCTGTCGACGGTGGGCTGGAGTGTGAACGGGAAGACCGATTACCTGATTGAAGGCAGCGTGTTCATGGGCGGCGCGACGGTGCAGTGGCTGCGCGACGGCCTGGGCATCATCAGCGCGTCGCACGAGGTGGAGGCGCTGGCCGCGAGCGTGCCGGATAACGGCGGCGTGTACCTGGTGCCGGCCTTTGCGGGACTGGGGGCGCCGCACTGGGACCCGTACGCGCGCGGGACGCTGGTGGGGATGACGCGGGGCACGAACCGTGGGCATATCGGGCGCGCCGCGGTGGAGGCGATCGCATACCAGAGCGCGGAGCTGCTGACGGCCATGTGCAAGGATGCCTCGGTGCCGGTGACGGAGGTGCGGGCCGACGGGGGCGCGGCGAGGAATGACCTGCTGATGCAGTTCCAAGCCGATTTGCTGGGCGTGCCGGTGGTGCGGCCCAGGGTAACCGAGACGACGGCGCTGGGCGCGGCCTACCTGGCGGGGCTGGCGGTCGGCTTCTGGGAGACGCGGCAGGAGATCGCGGCCCAGTGGCGGGCGGAGCGCCGGTTCGAGCCGGCGATCGGCGATGGCGAACGGCGTGCCCTGATGGGCCGTTGGAATGAGGCAGTGTCCCGGTCAAAGGCATGGGCTTAGCAGGGCGTTCCGGCCTTTCCAACGTCACACAATCTGTGACATTTGCCCTGGCCCTGCAATGGTACTGTAGGGAAATCTCACGTATCCTTACAGCATAACGGGTTTAGTCTGTCCATCCCCTGTTTCTATACTCCGGGACAGTGATAGTCCTGACAATCCCCCGGGATGTGCGTGCTCCGGTCCAACGCTTGCGGATGCATTTAGAAAAATATGAACACGACGTCAGCAAACGCCTCGCGCAGCGCGCCGGGGCCGCATCGCCGGCGGCGCCTGCCCGGACCTGTCCTGGCCACGCTGCTGCTGGGGGCGGCCGTCACGATGGCGCTGTTTATTGCCGTCAGCACCTTAGAGTACGAACATGTACAGTCCGAGTTCGAACGGCGCGCCGCCAACCGGGTCGGCGCCCTCCAGGACGGTCTGGACGAGGCGGTCGACACGCTGGCGACCGTGAATCGCCTGTTCGTGGTCGACCCCGAGCTCAGCCGCAACGAATTTGCCTACTTTGCCGCGCCCATCCTGGAACGTGCGCCGTATATCCGTGCGATCGTGTTCCAGCGCGTCATCGCGCATCCGGCGCGGGCCGCCTTCGAGGCCGAACGCGCCCGCGAACGCGCCTTTTCCAGCATCATGGAGCTGCGCGACGGCAAGCTGGTCGGCGCGTCCGGGCGGCCTGCTTACCGGGTGGTCGATTACATCGAACCGCAGGCCGCCAACCGCGCGGCGCTCGGCCTCGATGCCGCCTCCCTCAGGGAGCAAGAACAGGCCGCGCAGCGCGCCTGCGCCAGCGGCGAGACCGCAATGACCGGCCGCTATCCCATGGTGCTGGGCGGGAGCGACCGCCAAGGCGTGGCGCTGATCCGGCCGGTATACCGCGACGGCGCCGCCCCTGCTGGCGCGGCGCGCTGCCAGCAGCTGCTGGGCCATACGGTGGTGCTGCTCAGTATCCGCCGCTTCGTCCACGCGGCGCTCGATGGCCGCGGCCTGCTGAAGCCGGCAGGATTCAATGTCAGCCTGTATGACGGGACCGCGGCCGACGAGTCCCAGCTGGCGCACCGCATTGGCGCCGGGCCGCGCGCAGCCGGCACCTGGCCGCTGCTGCTGCGCATCGCGTTCAGCCGCACGCCGGACGACGTCGCAGCACAGGTCACGGCGGCCGGCCATACCTGGCTGGCGGTGGTCTCGCCCGGCAGCCACCGGCCAGGCGACTTCCTGGCGGCGATCGTCACGGCCGCCGCCGGCCTGCTGGTGACGCTGCTGGCCGCGATCCAGGCCAACATCCTGGTGGTGCGCGCCCGCAAGGTGCGCGAGCTGGTCGACGAACGCACTGCGGCGCTGTCGGATGCAAACGGCAAGCTCAAGCTGCTCGACCAGGCAATCGAGGCCAGCGTCAGCAGCACGGTGATCATCAGCGCGCAGGCGCCCGGCTATGTGATCGAGTACGTCAATCCGGCGTTCGAAAAGATGCTGGGCTACAGCGCCGCCGACGTGGTCGGGCGCGAGTCGGCGATGCTGCTCAGGCGCGAAGACGGCAGGCGCGACGTCCCCGAGATCCGCGCGGCGCTGGCGGAGCAGCGCGAGGCCCACGTGTCGCTGCGCGTGCTGCGCAAGGATGGCGCCCCGGTGTGGACCGACATGTACATCGCCCCGGTGCGCGACGCGGCCGGCGTGGTCAGCCATTTCGTCATCGCCCATTACGACATCACGGACAAGAAGCACTCGCAAGACCAGCTGGTGTACCGCGCCAACCACGACAACCTGACCGGGCTGGCCAACCGGCGCCTGCTGTCAGACAAGCTGAGGGACATGATTGCGGTGGCGGCGCGGCGCCGCGAAGCGATCTGTCTGATGTTTATCGACCTGGACCGCTTCAAGCGCATCAACGACAGCCTGAGCCACCGGGCCGGCGACGAGTTCCTGAAGCTGATGGCGGGGCGCCTGCGCGCCTGCGTGCGCGAGACCGACGTGGTGGCACGCCTGCAGGGCGACGAATTCCTGATCGCGTTCCCGGACGCCGGCGATCCACCGGCCATCGCGCTGGTCGTCCAGCGGGTGATGGCCCAGGTCGCCGCCCCGATCATGGTTGGCGGCCACGAGCTGGCCGTGTCGTGCAGCGCCGGCGTGGCCAGGTATCCGGGCGACGGCGACACGCCCGATGCCCTGATCGATAACGCCGACATGGCCATGTCCAAGGCCAAGGAGAAGGGCCGCAACAACGTGCAGTTCTTCGAGCCGGGCATGAACCAGCAGGTGCAGGAGCGCCTGCGCCTCGAGCGGGGGTTGCGCCTGGCCCTGGAGCGCGAGGAATTCGTGCTGCACTACCAGCCCCAGTTCGACCTGGCCAGCGGCGCCCTGGTGGGCCTGGAAGCGCTGCTGCGCTGGGACAGCCCGGATTTCGGCCCGGTGGAACCGGCGCGTTTCATTCCCCTGGCCGCCGAAACCGGCCTGATCATCCCGATCGGCGACTGGGTGCTGCGCACCGCCTGCGCCCAGGCCGAAGCGTGGCGCGTGGCGGGGCTGGGGGAGCCGCGCATCGCGGTCAACCTGTCGGCGCGCCAGTTCCGCCAGCCAGAGCTGGTGCAGTCGGTGGCCGCGGCGCTGCGCGACACAGGCCTGGCGCCGTCGCGGCTCGAGCTGGAACTGACCGAGACGCTGGTGATGGACGAACTCGGCGATGCGGTGCAGGTGATGCGCCGCCTGCGCGAACTGGG
Organism: Telluria sp.; assembly: GCA_036402435.1. Lineage (GTDB taxonomy): Bacteria > Pseudomonadota > Gammaproteobacteria > Burkholderiales > Burkholderiaceae_D > Telluria_A. The sequence continues at coordinate 37,003 of DASWSX010000049.1, forward strand.
CGTCGGGCTGTCGGTCGACGACTTCGGCACCGGCTATTCCAGCCTGGCCAGCCTGAAGGAGTTCCCGGTCGAGGTGCTGAAGATCGACAGTTCGTTCGTGCACGACATCCAGCCATACTCGCACGACAACTCGATCCCGGATGCGATCATCTCGATGGCGCACAGCCTGGGCATGCGCGTGATCGCCGAAGGCGTGGAGACCGAGGCCCAGTGCGAATTCCTGGCCCGCAACATGTGCGACGAAGTGCAGGGCTACCTGTTCTCGCGCCCGCTGGAGGCGGCCAGCATGGAAGCCTACCTGCGCGAAGGCCACACGGTGCCGGCGCACCTGCGCCGCATGTTCAAGCGCCAGCGCACCCTGCTGCTGGTGGACGACGAACCGAACATCCTGTCGGCGCTCAAACGCCTGATCCGCAGTGGCGGCTACAAGGTGCTGACCGCGGCCAGCGGCGCCGAGGGACTCGACGTGCTGGCCCGCAACGAGGTGGACGTGATCGTCTCCGACCAGCGCATGCCGGGCATGACCGGGGTCGACTTCCTGCGCAGCGTCAAGCAGCTGTATCCGGACACGGTGCGCATCGTGCTGTCGGGCTTTACCGAACTGCAGTCGGTGACCGACGCCGTCAACGAGGGCGCGATCTACAAGTTTCTGACCAAGCCGTGGGACGACGTGCAGCTGCGCGGCCACATCGAGGAAGGCTTCGCGCACAAGGAGATGGCCGATGAAAACCGCAGGCTCGGACTCCAGGTGCGCACCGCCAACCACGGCCTGGCCCAGGCCAACCGGCAGCTCGAATCGGTGCTGCGCAGGCAGGAACGCCAGATCGAGCGCGACGAAATCGTGCTCGACGTGGTGCGCGAGGGCTTGCAGAACGTGCCGCTGCCGATCATCGGCCTGGGCGACGACCTGCTGGTGGCGTTCGCCAACCACGCAGCCCAGCGCTTGTTTGCGAAGCAGGGGATGCTGCTCGGCGCCGACGCCGCGCTGGCCATGCCAGGCCTGGTGGCGGCCATCCGCGCCGTGGCCAGCGGCACCCCGTGCGAGGTGGAGGTGGAGGGGCGCCGCTTCATGGCCGAGGTGCGCCACTCGGGCCAGGGCGACCGGATGCGTGGCATATTGATTACGCTGGTACCGCAGCAGGCAGCCGCCGCGCTGGGATACAGCCCGGCTGCAGGGGCAGCCAACGTGAAAGCACCATCATGACAGGCTATGAGCAGGCGCTGGCGGCCCCGGGCGCGCACCGGATTGCCCGGGACGAGGTGGCGCGCAACATCGGCGACCTGCCGGCCTTGCCCACCATTGTCCTCGAGCTGATCCGGAGCTTTGAAGAACCGGGCATCGACATCGCCAGGCTGGCCCAAACCATCTCGCACGACCAGGCGCTGGCGGCGCGCACCCTGCGGGTCGCCAATTCATCGTTCTACGGGCTGGCCTCGAAGGTCAAGACGATCAACCAGGCCATCATGGTGCTGGGCTTCGACACCGTCCGCGCGCTGGTCACGGCCGGCGCTATCGTGCATGCGCTGCCGGGCACAGGCGCCAATCTCGACCTGGCGCAGTTCTGGTGCCATTCGATGGCCACCGCCGTCTGCGCGCGCAACCTCGCGCGCAGGACCCGCCTGAACCAGGAATATGCCTTCCTGTCGGGCCTGTTGCACGACATCGGGCGGCTGGTGCTGGCGACCCGCTTTCCCCCACAGTACGCGGCGGCGATGGCGTGGCGCGACCTGCACGACGCCTGGCAGGTCGATGCGGAACAGCAGGTGCTGGGCATCGACCACCAGCAGGCGGGCCTGATGCTGGCCGAGGCGTGGAAGTTCCCCGCGATGATCCAATGCGCCATCGCCACCCACCACGCCCCGGCGGCCGATGGGCTGGGCGACATCGCCAGCATTGTCCATGTCGCCAACGCCATCGTGCATGCGCTCGACTTGTGCGGCGAAGCCGACGCGCTGGTGCCGCCCCTGTCCCGGGCTGCCTGGGACAGCCTGGGCCTCGACGCCGGGGTGTTGCACGCCGTATTCAACGAAACCGAGGAGCAGTATGAAACAGCCCGCATCATCCTGTCGGCCTGAGGAGGCACGCGGCCCGGCCGAAGCCGAAGCCGAAGCCGAGCTGCTGCGCCGGAATATCGAACTGACCGAGCTGAACAAAAGGCTGACGCTGGCCCAGGAACAGCTGCTGCAGTCGGAAAAGCTGGCCTCGATCGGCCAGCTGGCGGCCGGCGTGGCGCATGAGATCAACAACCCGATCAGCTATGTGTTCTCCAACTTCACCACGCTGGGCGGGTATATCGACGGCCTGCTGGCCATGCTGTCGGCCTACCGTGCCGCCGAGCCGCACATCGCCGATGCGCAGGTGCTGCAGCAGATCCGCGCGCTGCGCAGCGACATCGACCTCGACTTCGTCACCGGCGACATGCCGGTCCTGATGGGCGAGTCGCGCGAAGGGATTGAACGGGTGCGGAAGATCGTGCAGGACCTGAAGGACTTTTCGCGCGCCGATGCGCACCAGGAATGGCAGTGGAGCGACCTGCACCACGGGATCGACTCGACCCTGAATATCGTGAACAACGAAGTCAAGTACAAGGCCGAGGTGGTCAGGCAGTACGGCGACATCCCCGACATCGAATGCCTGCCGTCGCAGCTGAACCAGGTGTTCATGAACATCATCGTCAATGCCGCCCACGCGATACCGGACGGCGGCGGGCGCATCACGATCCGCACCTCGCACCAGGACGGCATGGTGCGGGTCGACATCGCCGACAACGGCAGCGGCATCCCGAAAGCCATCCAGGGCCGCATCTTCGATCCGTTCTTTACCACCAAGCCCACCGGCAGCGGCACCGGCCTCGGATTATCGCTGTCCTACGGCATCGTGCAGAAGCATGACGGTCACATCGAACTCGACAGCACGCCCGGCCTCGGCACCACTTTCAGCATCTTTTTGCCGGTGCGCCATGCGGCCACCGCAGCCAGCAGCGAGGACCAGCGCCCATGAGCAGCACCCCAGCCATTGCCCAACCGGACAGCGCACCCGGCCCGGCCATCCTGTGCGTCGACGACGAGCCGAATATCCTGTCGGCGCTGCGGCGCCTGTTCCGTGGCCAGGGCTACCGCGTGCATACGGCCGACAGCGCCAAAGCCGGACTCGAGCTGCTCGAACGCGAGCAGGTCGACCTGGTCATTTCCGACATGCGCATGCCGGAGATGAACGGCGCGGACTTCCTCGAAATCGTGCGCGCGCGCTGGCCTGCCACCTTGCGCCTGCTGCTGACCGGCTACGCCGACGTGGAGTCGATCCTGGGCGCGATCAACCGCGGCGAAATCTACCGCTACATCACCAAGCCGTGGGATGACAGCGACATCGTGCTGGTGGTGCGCCATGCGCTTGAACGGGTGGCGCTGGAAAAGGACAAGGCCAGGCTGGAAGCACTGACCCTGGCCCAGAACGAATCGCTGCGCGAACTGAACGCGACGCTCGAGCACAAGGTCGAGCAGCGCACCGGCGAAGTGGTGGCGGCCAACGGCCGGCTGAAGAACAACTTCCTCACCTCGATCAAGATCTTTTCCAGCCTGATCGAGATGCGCGGCGGGGCGCTGGTGGGACACTCGCGCCGGGTCGCCGACCTGGCGCGCCAGATCGCCAGCCGCATGGGCCTGCCTTCGCACGAGGTGCAGGACCTGTTCATCGCCGGCCTGCTGCACGAGATCGGCAAGATCGGCTTTACCGACGACCTGCTGCGCATGCCGGTGTCCCTGCTCAAGGGTGACAACCTGGGCCAGTACCGCAAGTACCCGCTGCTCGGCGCGCAGCTCCTGATGCCGCTGGAAGAACTGCACGAGGTGGCGCGCATCATCCGCTCGCACACGGAAAGGTTCGACGGCGAAGGGTTTCCGGACGCGCTGGCCGGCTTCGACATCCCGCTCGGCGCGCGCATCCTGGCCGTGGCGAGCGACTTCTACAGCCTGCAGGCCGGCATGCTGACCCAAACCAGCATCGACGGCGAGCACGCCGCCGAGCTGGTGGCCGACAGCGCCGGCAAGCGCTATGACCCGGCAGTGGTCGAGGCGTTCTACGGCATCCGCACCGGCAAGGCGGTGGCGGCCAAGGCGGCAGAGCTGTCGCTGCCGGTCGCCAAACTGCTGCCTGGCATGCGCATGAGCCGCGACCTGGTCACCCGCGACGGCGCGCTGCTGTTGTCGGCCGACCATGTGCTCAGTGCGCGCCTGATCGCCCAGATCGCCGATTTCGAGCACCGCACCGGCGAAACCTTTGTATTGCATGTCATGCAGGAGAAAAAGATATGAGACGTGTACTGATCCTGGACGATGAAGTCCATGTGCTGGCAGCCCTGCAGCGCGCGTTGCGCCAGGCCTTCGCGCCCGGCAGCGTGACGGTGGAGGCGTTTTCGGAACCCGAGGCGGCGGTCCTGCGCGCCGGCGAGGCCAGCTTTGACGTGGTGATGTCCGACTACCGGATGCCGGGCCTGAACGGGGCCGACGTGCTGCACCTGATCAAGGGCATCCAGCCCGAAGCCGTGCGGCTGGTGCTGAGCGCGTCGACCGATTTTTCCGAAATCATGAATGCGGTGAACCGGGCCGAAGTGTTCCGCTATGTGGCCAAGCCCTGGCAAATCGACGAGCTGACCCGGATCTTCGAGGCGGCCTTCGTGCGGCGTGACGAGCTGGTCGGCGCGCGCCTGCTGGCCGAGCAATCGAAGGTCACGGCGGCGCAACCGTCGCCGCAGGAACTCGAAGCGACGCGGCTGGAGGCCGAAGAACCGGGCATTACCAGGGTCAACTGGGACAAAAACGGCGGCATCCGCCTTGATTAGCCCGACAACACTGGACTGGCTACGATGCCGGGGCCGCTCGCCCGCTTCGGCTGTTGCTGTTGCAGCGACAGCCGAGTATCCTCAGAGCATGAAAAGGATGGTTGCCCATGCTCGATAATTTCGAAATCTCAATAGACCAGCTGGAAGTCGGCCTCTACATCCACCTTGACCTGAAGTGGTTCGAGCATCCGTTCGCGTTCAGCCATTTCAAGATCAAAAGCGAAGACCAGATCCGCACCATCGAAAGCCTCGGCCTGACCAGGGTGCGTTACGATCCGTCGCTGTCGGACGCGGTTCCCCGCCCGCGCGCGCCAGCCCAGCCGGTCCAGGCCCAGCCGGCGCCAGCCGCGGTGGCCGAAGCGGCGCCGCTGTCGCCTGCACTGCAAGCCAAGCTGGCGCTGATGGAGCGCATCAAGGAGCAGCGCGCCGCATCGGCCCATATCGAGGACGCGTTCCTGAATACGGCGCGGGCGATCCGCGACATCGAAAAGAACCTGTTCCCCCAGCCCGAAGAAAGCATCCGCAAGGCCAACGCGCTGATCGGCCAGATTGTCGATTCGATCCTGGTGGCGCCGGAGATGGCGATTCACGTGATGGGCGACAAGATGGGCGGCGAGGAAGTTTACTACCACTCGCTGAACGTGACGATGCTGTCGATGATCATTGCACGCGACATCAAGCTGCCGCAGGAAGTGGCGGCGCCGCTGGCGCTCAGCGCGCTGTTCCACGATGTCGGGCACAAGGATATCCCCGACAAGATCCTCAACAAGCGCGAGCCCTTGACCCAGGCCGAACGCAACTTTTACGAACTACACACCCAGTATGGCGTCGAGATTGGCGAGCGCCTGAAGTTTGCGCCGGTGGTGGTCTCGGTCATCCGCGACCACCACGAAGCCTTCGACGGCAGCGGCTATCCGCGCAAGCTCAAGGGTGAAGCGATCGGCGTCCTGCCACGGATTATTTCCATCGCCAACTGCTACGACGAACTGTGCAATCCGCTCAACGCCGAGACGGCGCTGACGCCGCACGAAGCCTTGTCGATGATGTTCACCAAGCTGCGCAGCAAGTTCGATCCCAAGCTGCTGCAGGTGTTCATCCGCTGCCTCGGCGTGTACCCGCCGGGAACGATTGTCCAGCTGTCGAACGGCGTGATCGGCATGGTCGCCACCGTCAACACTATGCGCCCGATGAAACCGGTGCTGGTCATTTACGACAAGGACGTGCCGCGCGAAGAGGCGATCCTGGTGGACATGGACCGTGAAACCGAACTGAACATCGTCAAGTCGATCCGCCCCGGCCAGGTGCCGCGCGAGATCTACATGTACCTGAGCCCGCGCAAGCGGGTCAGCTACTATTTCGACGCCGGCGCGGGAGCCCCTGCCTGATGAGTAATCTGCAGCAGCTGATGCTGGACCATAGCCCGAACATGATGCTGCTGGTCGAACCGGCCGGGTTGCGCATCGTGCTGGCCAACCGCGCCGTCATCCAGGCCCTGGGCTACAGCCAGGAGCAGTTGCTGTCGATGGCGATCACCGATATCGAAAGCTCGCTGCAGGACGTCTTTTATTGGGAAGACGTGCGCAATGGGCAGTACCTGGACATCGACGCGCAGGAAGGCGAGTACCAGTGCGCCGACGCGTCGCAGCTGACCGTGACCAAGCAGGTGCGCGTGGTGCACCACGACGGCTCGCCGCTGATGCTGGTGCAGGCACGCGACATCCGGCATGAGCGCAAGGTTGAGGACGCGCTCGAACATACCTTGTCGCAGTTGCGCGCGACGCTCGAATCGACGGGTAACGGGATCCTGGTGCTGGACTGGCATGGCAACATCGCCAGCATGAACAGGCTGTTCAGCAAGATGTGGGCGATTCCGGATTCGCTGCTACTCGCGCGCAACGACAGTGCCATCGTCGAGTACCTTTGCAGCCAGGTTGTCGAAGGCGCGCTTTGCCATACGCGCCTGGACGAGGTGGTTGACCGCAACGAGGCCGAGGATCTGTTCCGGCTGCACGACGGCCGCGTCTTCGAGTGCCGCTCGCGGCCGCAGTACCTGGGCGAGCGCATCATCGGGCGCGTGTTCGGCTACACCGACATTACCGAACGCCAGCTGGCGGCCGAAGCCCTGCGCGAGTCGCGTGACCAGCTCGAGCAGCGCGTGCGGGAGCGCACGGCCGCGCTGCAGCAGGCAAACGCCACGCTGGAGACGGAAAAGTCGCTGCAGGCGGACCTGATCCGCAAGCTGGGCGAAGCGCAAAGCCAGCTGCTGCAATCGGAGAAGATGGCGTCGATCGGCGTGCTGGCGGCCGGCGTCGCCCACGAGATCAACAACCCGATCGGCTTCGTGAATTCGAACCTTGGCACCTTGCAGCGCTACACGGCCGACATGCTGCGCCTGATCGACGCTTACGAGGCGCGCGAACCGGGCCTGGCCCCAGCGGCGCGCGACGAGCTCGGCAAGCTCAAGCAGGACATCGACGCGGCCTTCCTGCGCGAAGACGTCGGCAGCCTGCTGTCTGAATCGCTCGATGGCCTGGAACGGGTCAAGCGCATCGTGCGCGACCTGAAGGATTTCTCGCACGTTGACAGCGGGGGGCACCAGCAGGCCAACCTCGAAACTGGGCTCGACAGCACGCTGAACGTCGTCTGGAACGAACTGAAGTACAAGACCGAAGTCATCAAGGAGTACGCCGGCATTCCACCGATCGACTGCTTCCCGTCCCAGCTGAACCAGGTGTTCATGAACCTGATCGTGAATGCCGCCCATGCGATCGAGGAGCGCGGACGCATCACCTTGCGCACCGGGTTCGACGAGCAGGTGGTGTGGATCGAGGTGGAGGACACCGGCAAGGGCATCCGCGAGGAGCACCTGGGACGCATCTTCGAACCCTTCTTCACCACCAAGCCGGTGGGCAAGGGGACCGGCCTCGGCCTGTCGCTGTCGTACGGCATCGTCAACAAGCACGGCGGCCGCTTCGAGGTCAGGAGCGAAGTCGGCGCCGGCACCGTGTTCAAGATCGTGTTGCCGCGCAAGGCGGTCTTCGAGACCGCGGCTGTCCCTGGCTGACAGCCTGCCTGTGGGCCGCTAGAACCCGATCCGCGACTTGCCGGGCAACGCCCTCAAACGCACATCCTGCACCATCGCCTCCTCGCGCCCATCGGCCGCGGCGGATCCCAACCCATCAAATCCGCTGCGCGATCGCGGCCGCCTGTCCGGGGGGCGTTCATGCCTTCCTCCTGACGCTTCGCTTGCTTGCACCTGCAATTTCTCACCGATGACGTGTGTTGCTAAAAAGTAAGCGTGTATTTATTTTTGCGCTAGCTCATGCAGGCGAAAATCAAGGGCTTACAGATGAAGTAGCACATTCAATGTCTTTTCTAAGTGCCTGTTTTATGGCACATTTTCTCGCGACGCCGCTTCAACGAAGTGCGCTAAGTCCTTGACTTCATTAGAAAATTTCGCATTTTCGATACGGAAACCGCTTGACCCCCTCATTTGCTTCATCTAAAGTGGGCAACAGTGTGAAAAAGTGTCGTTTTGTGGGAGAAAAAAGCCTCCTGCAACAAAACAGATGTTTTATAAAATTAGTCCAAAACCGGGATAAAACGTGTTTCAAGGCGCGTCCGCAATCAACCTCGATGCGAAAGGCAGGATGTCTATTCCTGCCAAGCATCGTGACGCACTCGCAGTTCAGTGCGAAGGACGGCTCACGCTCACCAAACACCCGCACGGCTGCCTGCTGTTCTTCCCGCGCCCGGTCTGGGAATCGCACCGCGACCAGATCGCCGCCTGGCCAATGTCGGCGCGCGCGTGGCAGCGAATTTTCCTCGGTAATGCCTGCGATGTCGAGATGGATTCGGCAGGGCGCATCCTGATTTCGCCGGAACTGCGCCAGGCCGTCGGCCTGACGCGCGACGTGATGCTGCTCGGCATGGGCACCCACTTCGAGATCTGGGACGCGGCCAAGCTGGCCGAAGACGAGCAGCAGGCCGTTTCCGGCGGCATGCCCGACGTCCTCTCCAATTTCTCCTTCTGAGGCGCCAGCGATGACGACAGTGGCTGCGCCTGAGTTCCAGCACCGGACCGTGCTGCTCAATGAGGCGGTTGACGCGCTCAACCTCGAAGGCGCGCGCGCCGACGGCATCTATATAGATGGCACTTTCGGCCGCGGCGGCCATAGCCGCCTGATCCTGTCGAAGCTGGGCCCGAAGGGGCGCCTGTTCGGCTTCGACAAGGACCTGCAGGCGATCGCCACCGCCAACCAGATCACCGACCGCCGCTTCGAAATCGTGCACGACAGCTTCGCCACCATGAGAACCGCACTCGCCGAGCGCGGCATTTCGCGGGTGGACGGCATTTTGCTCGACCTGGGCATCTCCTCGCCGCAGGTGGACGACGCCGCGCGCGGCTTCAGCTTTCAAAAAGATGGTCCGCTCGACATGCGCATGGACACCACGCGCGGCGTCTCGGCGGCCGAGTGGCTGGCAACGGCAACCGAACAACAACTGGAAAAGGTAGTGCGCGATTATGGGGAAGAACGGTTTGCTTTTCAGATTGCAAAGGCGATTGTTGCTGGCCGGGCAGTCGAACCAATTTCAACCACACGACAGCTTGCCGGTATCGTGGCAAACGCGGTCAAGACCCGCGAAAAGGGCAAGGACCCGGCCACCCGTACCTTTCAGGCTATCCGGATTTTCGTCAATAAAGAGCTTGAAGACCTTGAGACAGGCCTGAGCGAAGCGTACGCGCTGCTCGCCCCTGGCGCGCGCGTGTCGGTCATCAGCTTCCATTCGCTGGAAGACCGCATGGTCAAGCAGTTCCTGGCCAGTAAAGCGAAGGTCGCGCAGCCCGACCGCCGCCTGCCGATCCGCGCCGTCGACCTGCCGCAGCCCTTGATGAAGCTGGTCGCCAAGATCAAGCCGTCCGACGAAGAAGTCAAGGGCAATCCGCGCTCGCGCTCGGCCGTGCTGCGCGTGGCCGAACGCCTGCCTGAACCTGGAGCGGCTGCATGAGCTTCAAGATCAACATCCTCCTGGCGGCGCTGCTGGTGTCCTGCGCGCTGGCGCTGGTGAATTCGCAGTACAAGGCGCGTAACCTGTTCATCGAACTCGGCAAGCTGCAGCAGCAATCGCGCCAGCTCGACATCGACTGGGCCCAGCTCCAGCTCGACCAGTCCACGCTCGGCAAGAACGCGCGCATCGAGCAGATCGCGCGCACTGAATTGAACATGGCGCCATTGTCGCCGGCGCGCACGCAGTACCTCACGGAAGGCGATAAATGAAGCGCGGCGGTAATGGCGTGAATTCGCGGGTCGCCGCCTCGAAAGGGATGTCGTTCTCGAAAAGTCCGGTGCTGGCGGTGAGCCTGCCGACCTGGCGTTCGCGCGTCGTGCTGTTCGTGCTGTTCGCGGCGTTTGCGACGCTGGCCGTGCGCGCGCTGTGGCTGCAGGGGATATCCAACGAATTCCTGCAAAAGCAGGGCAAGAGCCGCTACGAGCGCACCATCGAACTGCCGGCCACGCGCGGCAAGATCATGGACCGCAACGGCCAGGTGCTGGCGTCGTCGCTCCCGGTGAAAGCCGTGTGGGCGATTCCGGAAGACGTGCTCAAGTCGCCGCCTGAAAAGCTGGCCGAACTGGCGCGCCTGCTCGAGATGAGCAACGCCGACCTGCGCAAGAAGCTCAATTCCGACCGCACCTTCGTCTACCTGAAGCGCCAGGTCGAGATGGACGTTATCGCGAAAATCGACAAGCTGGACATCGCCGGACTCGACACCCGCAAGGAATACAAGCGCTTCTACCCGCAGGGCGAAGTGATGACCCACGTGGTCGGCTTCACCAACGTCGAAGATTCGGGCCAGGAGAGCATGGAGCTGGCGCAGCAGAAGACGCTGCAGGGCGCCACCGGCAGCCGCCGCGTGATCAAGGACCGCCTCGGGCGCATCGTCGAAGACGTCGGCCTGTCCAAGCTGCCGCACGACGGCCAGGACCTGACGCTGTCGGTCGACAGCAAGCTGCAGTACATCGCGTTCTCGCACATCAAGGAAGCGGTCGAGAAATTCAATGCCAAGGCTGGCGCTGCCGTGGTGCTGGACGTGAAGACCGGCGAGGTGCTGGCGCTGGCGAACTACCCGACCTACAACCCGAACGACCGCCGCAAGCTCACCGGCGAGCAGCTGCGCAACCGCGTGGTGACCGACACGTTCGAGCCGGGTTCCACTCTCAAGCCGTTCACGGTGGCGCTGGCGCTCGACACCAAGCGCGTCACGCCGGACACGATGTACGAAACCGCGCCGGGCTTCATGGTCATCGGCGACCGCCGCATCCGCGACATGCACACCTATGGCGTGCTTTCGGTCAGCAAGATCATCCAGAAGTCGTCCAACATCGGCATGGCCAAGATCGCGCTGCCGATCCCGCCGCAGGAGATGTGGGAGATCTTCACCAAGTCCGGTTTCGGCCAGCAGCCGAAGTTCGGCTTCCCGGGTGCCGTCGCAGGCCGCGTGCGCCCATACAAATCGTGGAAGCCGATCGAGCAGGCCAACATGGCGTTCGGGCACGGCATCTCGGTGTCGCTGCTGCAGCTGGCCCGTTCTTACATGATCTTCGCGCGCGACGGCGACATCATCCCGCTGTCGTTCCAGAAGGTGACCGAGGCGCCGGTCGGCCAGCAGGTGATCTCGCCGAAGACCGCGCGGCAGATGCGCATGATGCTCGAGAGCGTGGTCGGACCGGAAGGCACCGCCTCCAAGGCGCAGGTGCCTGGCTACCGCGTCGGCGGCAAAACCGGTACCGCGCAAAAGCTGATCAACGGGCGCTATTCAAACAACCGCAACGTCGGCTCGTTCGTGGGCATCGCACCAATGTCGAACCCCCGCTTCATTATCGCCGTCATGCTCGACGACGTCAGCGGCGTGTACCGCACCGGCGGCTGGGTCGCCGCGCCAACCTTCGCGGCACTGGCCGCCAGCGCCCTGCGCGCAGCCAACGTGCCGCCCGATTCGACCGTCACCGACATCATCATCCCTGAAGTTCCGCTGGAGGACAACCTGTGACCCCGGTAAGCATCCAGGACGTTTGCGAATGGATCCGCCAGGCCGCGCCGAATGCGCAGCTGGCGTCCGACTCGCGCCGCATCAAGGCCGGCGACGTGTTCTTTGCCTATAAAGGCGAGGGCAACGACGGCCGCGACTTCATCAAGGCCGCCGTCGAACAGGGCGCCGCCGCGGTCGTGTTCGAGGCGACCGACTTCGCCTGGGATAACGCACTCAATGTGCCGCACCTCGCGGTCGAGCACCTGAAGCGCCACGCCGGCGAGATCGCCCACGCGTTCTACGGCATGCCCGACGCGCAGATGTTCACCGTCGGCGTCACCGGCACCAATGGCAAAACGTCATGCGCGGTGTGGCTCGGCCAGGCGCTGGCGCGCCTCGGCAGCCCGACCGCCGTCATCGGCACCCTTGGCGTAGGCCTGTTCAGCGGCCGCGCCGAACCAGAGTATGACGTCACCGGCTACACCACGCCGGACGCGGTGCTGCTCGCAGGCAAGCTTGCGCAAGTACGCCAAGCGGGCGCTGCCTCGCTGGCGATCGAGGTATCATCGATTGGTTTGGAGCAGGGCCGCACGTCCGGCATGCATTTCGATGTCGCGTTGTTCACCAACCTGACGCGCGACCACCTCGACTATCACGGCGACATGGCCAGCTACGAAGCAGCCAAGATTAAATTGTTTGAATGGCCCCACCTGAAGACAGCTGTACTTAACCTGGACGACCCAGCCGGATTGCGCCTCGTGGCGCACCTGCGCGCCAAGTTCGGCGACGCGCTGGCGCTGATCGGCTATACGCTGCGCGACGCCGTCGCCCAGCCAGAGCTCGACGGCGTGGCCATCCTGCGCGCGTCGCAGTTCAAGAGCCGCCACGCCGGCACCGACTTCCACCTCGAATCGCCGTACGGCGCGGCGAACGTCAAGACCCACCTGGTCGGCCACTTCAATATCAGCAATGCCCTGGCTGTACTGGGCGCGCTGCTGGCCAAAGGCACCGTACTGCGCGCCGGCGTCGACGCGCTCGAAGCGCTGACCCCGGCGCCGGGCCGCATGCAGCAGGTCGGCGGCCAGGATGCGCCGATGGTCATCATCGATTACGCGCACACGCCGGACGCGCTGGAGAAAACCCTGCAGGCGCTGCGCCAGGTAGCGGACGAACGCGGCGGCCAGCTGTGGTGCGTGTTCGGCTGCGGCGGCGACCGCGACCCGGGCAAACGTCCGCAGATGGGCGCGATCTCGCAGATCGCCCAGCACGTGCTGGTCACCAGCGACAATCCGCGCAGCGAAGAGCCGGGCGAGATCATCGCCCAGATTATCAAAGGCATGGACAAGGACCATCCGGCGTCCACCTTCCAGGCGATCGAAGACCGCGCCGCGGCGATCCTGTCGGCGGTCAAGCACGCAGCAAAGCAGGATGTGATCCTGGTGGCCGGCAAAGGCCACGAGCCGTACCAGGAAATCAAGGGCAGGAAGATGCCGTTTTCCGATGCCGACCACGCAGCGCTGGCGTTTGCCGCGCGCGTCACCATGATGAGGACTAACTGATGCGCGGTTCACTGGCACTGCTGGTTCCTTCCATCGCCGGCGCACGCATGACGCAGAACGCCACGTTCGAGTCGGTGACGACCGACAGCCGCACGGCCAGCGCCGGCGAGCTGTTCGTCGCCCTGCGCGGCGAGAACTTCGACGGCCACGATTTCCTCGAGCAGGTCGCCGCGCGCGGCGTGGGCGCGGTCGTCGTCGAAGAACTGCCGCCGGGCCTGAAGCTGCCGGCCATCGTGGTGCCGGACACGCTGGTTGCGCTTGGCCAGATCGCCAACTTCTGGCGCGCGCGTTTCGACATTCCTGTCATCGGCGTCACCGGCAGCAACGGCAAGACGACGGTCAAGGAAATGATCGCGTCCATCCTCGCGCAAGCGCACGGTGAAGAAGGCCGCCTTGCCACGCGCGGCAACCTGAATAATGAGATCGGCGTTCCGCTGACCCTGATGCGCCTGACCGAAGCGCACAAGTCCGCAGTCGTCGAACTGGGTATGAACCACCCGGGCGAGATCGGCCGCCTGACCGCCATCGCCGCGCCGACCATCGGCCTGGTGAACAACGCGCAGCGCGAGCACCAGGAATTTATGCACACCGTGGAAGCGGTGGCGCAGGAAAACGGCTCGGTGATTGCCGGCCTGCCGCTTGACGGAACGGCCGTGTTCCCGGGCGACGATACCTACACGGCGCTGTGGCAGGGCCTCGCGCAGGCGCGCGGCCAGCGCAAGGTCATCACCTTTGGCCTGAATGGCGAGGCGAACGTCAGCTGCGTCCACCGCGCCTTCGACGCCGGCAGCGAACTCGATGTCACGGTCGCCGGCACCGGCAAGGACGACGGCACCTTCAAGCTGCGCCTGGCCGCATTCGGCGTGCACAACGTGCGCAACGCGCTGGCGTCGATCGCCTGCGCAGTAGCAGCCGGCATCGAGCGCGAAGCGATCGTGCGCGGCCTCGAGTCGTTCGCGCCAGTCTCCGGCCGCCTGCAGCGCAAGCAGGCCGTATGCGGCGCCACCGTCATCGACGACACCTACAACGCCAATCCCGATTCCGTACGCGCCGCCATCGACGTGCTGGCCGAAGCATCCGAGCCGCGCATCCTGGTCCTTGGCGACATGGGCGAAGTCGGCACGCAGGGCCGCGAGTTCCACGAAGAGATCAGCGCTTACGCGGCCAGCCGCGGCATCTCCACGGTGCTCGTCACCGGCGAGCTCGCGCGCCACATGGCCGCGGGCGGCGCACGGCATTTTGAGCAGTTCGACGAGTTATTGGCGGCACTGGATGAAAAACTGGGCACCAAATCTGACGCAACTGTGTTGGTGAAGGGCTCGCGGTTCATGAAGATGGAACGCGTGGTTCAGCACCTTCTTGGACAACACAACACCGGCAAGGACGCCCACTAATATGCTGCTCTGGCTCGCACAATTCTTCCAGGACGAAATCGGTCCGCTGCGTGTTTTTAACTTCATCACGTTCCGTGCGGTGTTCGCCACCATCACGGCGGTGCTGATTGGCCTGTTCGCCGGTCCCGCGGTCATCCGCAAACTGGTCGAATTGAAGGTCGGACAGGCTGTCCGCACCAATGGTCCGCAGACGCACCTGAAAAAACACGGCACCCCGACCATGGGCGGTGTGCTGATCCTGATCTCGATCGTTGTATCGACGCTGCTGTGGGCCGACCTGTCGAACCGCCTGATCTGGCCGCTGCTGGTCGTGACCATCGGCTACGGCGCCATCGGGTGGGTCGACGATTACCGCAAGGTGGTCTACCAGGACCCGGAAGGCATGCGCTCGGGCGAGAAGTATTTCTGGATGTCGCTGATCGGCCTCGCAGCCGCGCTGTACCTGGCGTTCTCGGTGTCGGCCGCGACGCCGGCCAAGGTCTGGGAGCTGTTCTTCGCGTGGGTGCAGTCGGGCTTCTCGATGGACCTGCCGCCGAAGGCCGACCTGATCGTCCCGTTCTTCAAGACCATCAGCTATCCGGTCGGCGTGTGGGGCTTCATTGCGCTGACCTACTGCGTCATCGTCGGCTCGAGCAACGCGGTCAACATCACCGACGGCCTCGATGGCCTGGCCATCATGCCAACCGTGATGGTCGGCTCGGCCCTGGGCCTGTTCGCTTACCTGACCGGCAGCGCGAACTATTCGAAGTACCTGTTCATCCCGCACATCGCGGGTGCTGGCGAACTGCTGATCTTCTGCGGCGCGATGGCAGGCGCAGGCCTGGCCTTCCTGTGGTTTAACGCGCACCCGGCCCAGATGTTCATGGGCGACGTCGGCGCGCTGGCACTGGGCGGCGCGCTCGGCACCATTGCCGTCATCGTGCGCCAGGAAATCGTCCTGTTCATCATGGGCGGCATCTTCGTGGCCGAAACCATTTCCGTGATGATCCAGGTCACCTGGTTCAAGTACACCAAGAAACGGTACGGGGTGGGCAGGCGCGTGTTCCTGATGGCGCCGTTGCACCACCACTTCGAACAAAAGGGCTGGAAAGAGACCCAGGTCGTGATCCGTTTCTGGATTATCACGATGATGCTGGTCCTGATCGGCCTGTCCACACTGAAGCTTCGCTAATGATCTACGAAGGCAAAAAGGCACTGGTGCTGGGGCTCGGGGAATCCGGGCTCGCGATGGCGCAATGGCTGGCACGCTGCGGGGCAACCGTGCGCGTGGCGGACACGCGCGCCGAGCCTCAGCGCCTGCCTGCCTTGCGTGACACCGTGCCTGGCGCCGAATTTGTCGTCGGCGAGCTTGCCGCCAGCCTGGTCGACGGCGTCGATTTCGTCGCGGTCAGCCCTGGCCTGATGCCGCAGCGCGAGCTGGCGGCCATCACGCCGGCGGCGCAGGAAAAGAATATCCCCGTGTGGGGCGAAATCGAACTGTTCGCGCAGGCGCTCGCGCACCTGAAGCAGGAACGCGGCTACGCGCCGAAAGTCATCGCGATCACCGGCACCAACGGCAAGACCACCGTCACCAGCCTGACCGGCCTGCTGTGCGAGCGCGCAGGCTTGAGCACGCGCGTGGCCGGCAACATCAGCCCTGCGGCGCTCGACGTGCTGCGCGAAGTGATGGACGCCGACGAACTGCCGCAAGCCTGGATCCTCGAGCTGTCCAGCTTCCAGCTGCACGCCACCTTCAGCCTCGACGCCGATGCGGCGACGGTGCTGAACGTCACCCAGGACCACCTGGACTGGCACGGCGACATGGCGTCGTACGCCAACGACAAGGCGCGCATCTTCGGCCAGCATACCGTGCGCGTGCTGAACCGCGACGACGCCGCCGTCATGCGCATGGCCGCGCCTACGGCCGAAGTAGTCACCTTTGGCACCAACGAGCCGGCGCAGGCCGGATCGTTCGGCCTGCAGAACGAGCGCGGCGTGCTGTGGCTCGCCGTCGGCGTGCCGGGCGAAGAAAGCGAAAAGAAACGCCGCAAGAACGAGCCGGTGGAAGAGGTGCCGTGCATCGTCAACCGCCTGATGCCTGCCGACGCGCTGCGCATCCGCGGCATCCACAACGCATCGAACGCGCTGGCCGCGCTGGCCCTGTGCCGCGCGATCGGCCTTCCGTTCGCGCCGCTGCTGCACGGCCTGCGTGAATACCAGGGACAGCCGCACCGTGTCGAACTGGTGACCACCATCGACGCCGTCGACTTCTACGACGACAGCAAGGGCACCAATGTCGGCGCTACCGTCGCGGCCCTGAATGGCCTGGGCAAGGCATTCGGCGGCGAGAACCAGAAAATTGTGCTGATCGCCGGCGGCGACGGCAAGGGCCAGGAGTTCGATCCGCTGGCTGAACCGATTTCGCGCTACGTGCGCGCCGTTGTGCTGATCGGGCGCGACGCGCCGCTGCTGCGCAAGGCAATCGAGCCGGCAGGCGTCGAGATGATCGACTGCGCCACGCTGCCTGAGGCAGTCCAGCGCGCTGCGGCGCTGGCGCAGCCGTCCGATGCCGTACTGCTGTCGCCTGCGTGCGCCAGCATGGACATGTTCACCAACTACGCACACCGCGCTCAAGTGTTTGTCGACGCCGTGCGCGAGCTGGCCCTGGAAAAAGGGCAGGACATCTGATGGGCATCCAGCTTCCATTCAAATTCTCCGGATCCTCGTCCGATGCCCTCGCGGGTGGTCGCGCGCGTCCGTCGAAGATGATGGAATACGACCAGCCGCTGGTCTGGGTCACGCTGCTGCTGATGCTGTTCGGGATGGTAATGGTGTATTCCGCCTCAATCGCGCTGCCCGACTCGCCAAAGTTCGCTAATTACAAAAACAGCTACTTCGTGCAGCGCCAGGCGATTTTCATCGTGGTCTCGGTGATCGCCGCGCTGTTCGTGTTCCGCATCCGCATCGCGGTGTGGCAGCGCTACGCGCCGATCCTGTTCGTCGCCACCCTGGTGCTGCTGACGATCGTCCTCATTCCTGGCATCGGCGTGTCGGTCAACGGCGCCCAGCGCTGGCTGAACCTGAAGATCTTCAACCTGCAGCCGTCCGAAGTGATGAAGATCGCCGCCGTGCTGTACGCGGCCGACTACACGGTGCGCAAGCAGGAATACATGCACAAGCTGACCAAGGGTTTCATGCCGATGGCCGCCGCCATCACGCTGATCGGCGGCCTGCTGCTGCTTGAGCCGGACCTCGGCGCATTCGGCGTGATCGTCTGCATCGCGATGGGCATCCTGTTCCTGGGCGGGATCAACATCGTCTGGTTCGGCGGCATCGTGATGCTGCTGGTGGCGACTTTCGGCGCGATCATCGCGCTGTCGCCGTTCCGCCGCGCGCGCATGTTCGCTTACCTCGACCCGTGGCAGGAAGACAATGCCCTCGACAAGGCGTACCAGCTGACACACTCGCTGATCGCGTTCGGGCGCGGCGAATTCTTCGGCGTGGGCCTGGGCGGCAGCGTCGAGAAGCTGCACTACCTGCCGGAAGCGCACACCGACTTCATCATGGCCGTCATCGGCGAAGAACTGGGCCTTGCCGGCGTGCTGGTCGTGATCGCGATGTTCTACTGGCTGGTCAAGCGCGCCTTCGACATCGGCCGCCAGGCGATCGCCATTGACCAGGTCTTCGCGGGCCTGACCGCCAAGGGTATCGGCATCTGGATCGGCGTGCAGACCTTCATCAACATGGGCGTGAACCTCGGCCTGCTGCCAACCAAGGGCCTGACCCTGCCGTTGATGAGCTACGGCGGTTCGGGCGTGTTGTTCAACTGCGTCGGCCTGGCGATCCTGCTGCGCATCGATTACGAAAACCGCATGCTGATGCGCGGAGGCCGCGTATGAAGCGCCTGATGATCATGGCGGCCGGCACCGGCGGCCACATCTTCCCTGGCATCGCGATCGCGCAGACCATGCGCCAGCGCGGCTGGGAAGTGAGCTGGCTGGGCACATCGCACGGTATGGAAACCGACCTGGTGCCGAAGAACGGCATCGAGATGGACACAATCGACTTCGCCGGCATGCGCGGCAAGGGCCTCGGCCACACCGTCAGCGGCGCATTCAAGATGGCGGCCAGTTTCGCCAGCTGCATGGGCATCATCCGCCGCCGCAAGCCGGACGTGGTGCTCGGCATGGGCGGCTACGTGTGCGTGCCTGGCGGGATGATGGCGCGCTGCGCCGGCGTGCCGCTCGCACTGGTCAACGCCGACGCCGCGCTGCTGTTGTCGAACAAGACGCTGGCGCCAATCGCCCAGCGCGTGATGTTCGGCTTCCCGGCCGACTTCGGCGGCGCCGCAAAGAAGGCAGTCGTTACCGGCAACCCGGTGCGCAAGGAGATCCTGGCGATGCCGTCGCCGGACGACCGCTTCGCCCAGCGTGCCGGCGTGCTGCGCGTCCTGGTAGTCGGCGGCAGCCTCGGCGCGAAAGTGCTGAACGACAGCGTGCCGGCCGCGCTGGCGATGCTGCCGCAGGGCGAGCGTCCGTTGGTGACGCACCAGTCGGGCAAGAAGAACATCGATGCGCTGCGCGCGTCGTATGCGGCCGCCGGCGTGGAAGCGAACGTGGTCGATTTCATCGACGACATGGCGCGCGCCTATTCGGAAGCCGACATCGTGATCTGCCGCGCGGGCGCGATCACCGTGTCCGAACTGACGGCGGCCGGCGTGGCCAGCGTGCTGGTGCCTTTCATGGCATCGACCACCAGCCACCAGCGCGACAACGCGGTGTGGATGGCGAAGCAGCATGCGGCCATCCACCTGCCGCAGGCGGAACTGAGCGCAAAGAGCATGGCAGCCCTGCTGCAATCGCTGACCCGCGCCGATTGCCTCGAAATGGCAAACGCGGCGAAGGCAGTCGGAAAGCGCGACGCGAACGACGCGATCGCGAACGTATTGGAACAACTGGCTGGAACGGACAAACGAGCATGAAGCATAAGATCAAGAATATTCACTTCGTCGGCATTGGCGGCAGCGGCATGAGCGGCATCGCCGAAGTCCTGCTCAACCTCGGCTACACCGTGTCCGGGTCGGACCTGGGCACCAACGCGGCCACCCAGCGCCTCGAAGAACTGGGCGCCACCGTCATGCTCGGCCACGCCGCCGAACACGTCGCCAACGCTGATGCGGTCGTTACCTCGACCGCCGTGCAGGCGGACAATCCGGAAGTCGTGGCAGCGCGTGCCGCCATGGTCCCGATCGTGCCGCGCGCGATCATGTTGGGTGAACTGATGCGCCTCAAGCGCGGCATCGCCATTGCGGGTACCCACGGCAAGACCACCACCACCAGCCTGGTCGCATCGGTGCTGGCGCAGGGCGGCCTGGATCCGACGTTTGTCATCGGCGGCCGCCTGACCGCGGCCGGCGCCAACGCCAAGCTGGGCACCGGCGAATACATCGTGGCCGAAGCCGACGAATCGGACGCGTCGTTCCTGAACCTGACGCCGATGCTTGAAGTGATCACCAACATCGACGCCGACCACATGGACACCTACGAGCACGATTTCGAAAAGCTCAAGGCGGCGTTCGTGCACTTCACGCACCGCCTGCCGTTCTACGGGCGCGCGATGCTGTGTATCGACGACGTCCACGTGCGCTCGATCCTGCCGCAAGTGACCAAGCCGATCACCACTTACGGCTTCTCGGAGGACGCCCAGGTACGCGCCGTCAACGCGCGCGCCGAAGGCCTGCAGATGCATTTCACCGTGATCCAGGACGGCTATCCGGATACCGACTTCGTGCTGAACCAGCCGGGCATGCACAACGTGCAGAACGCCTGCTCGGCTATCGCGATCGCCCGTGAACTTGGCATCGAAGATGAAGCCACCCAGCAGGGCCTGGCCGAATTCCGCGGCGTCGGACGCCGCTTCACGCGCTACGGCGAGGTCGCCATTCCTGGCGGCGGCACCTTCGCGCTGGTCGACGACTTCGGCCATCATCCGGTCGAAACGGAAGTCACGCTGAAAGCCGCACGCGCCGCTTATCCTGGCCGCCGCCTGGTGCTGGCGTTCCAGCCGCACCGCTTCAGCCGCACGCGCGACCTGTTCGAGGACTTCGTCAAGGTGCTGTCCGCGCCGGACGTGCTGGTGCTGTCCGAAGTCTACGCCGCCGGCGAGCAGCCTATCGTGGCCGCCGACGGGCGCGCGCTGGCGCATGCACTGCGGGTGGGCGGCAAGGTCGAGCCGATTTTCGTCGAATCGATGGCCGACATGCCGTCGACGCTGATGGGCGTGGTGCGTGATGGCGACGTCGTCATCACCATGGGCGCAGGTTCGATCAGCGGTGTCCCCAACAAACTGACTTCCTATACTGAGGCTTCGAAGTGAGCGCAACTCCTACTACTGAATTCGGCAAGGTCGGCGTGCTGTTCGGCGGCCGCTCCGCCGAGCGCGAAGTGTCCCTCATGTCCGGCACCGGCGTGCTGGAAGCGTTGAAGAGCAAGGGCGTCGACGTGCACGCGTTCGACCCGGGCGAGCGCAGCATCGCCGAGCTGGCGGCGGAAAAATTCGACCGCGTGTTCATCGCGCTGCACGGGCGCTTCGGCGAAGACGGCAGCCTGCAGGGCGCGCTGGAACAACTGAATATTCCGTACACCGGCAGCGGCGTGATGGCCTGCGCGATCGGCATGGACAAGGTCTACACCAAGAAGATCTGGCTGATGGACGGCCTGCCGACGCCCAAGTACGCGACGCTGGACGCCGCCGACCTGTCGAAGGTGGTCTCCGACCTCGGCCTGCCGGTGATGATCAAGCCGCCGCTCGAAGGCTCGACAATCGGCATCACCAAGGTGAATGCGGAGTCGGAGCTGAAGGCCGCGGTCGACCTGGCGGCAAGCCTGGGCGACGTGGTGCTGGCGGAGCAGTTCGTGACCGGCCGCGAGTTCACCGTGGCGATCCTTGGCAAGGGCCGCGCCGCGCGCGCGCTGCCGATCGTCGAGATCGTGGCGCCGGGCGGTAATTACGACTACCAGAACAAGTACTTCACCGACGACACCCAGTACTTCTGCCCGGCCGTGCTGGATGAAGCGACGACCGCCGAGATCCAGCGCCTCGCGCTGCTTGCGTACAACGCGCTTGGCTGCGAAGGCTGGGGACGGATCGACTTCATGCTGCGCGAATCTGACAACAAGCCGTTCCTGATCGAGGCCAACACCTCGCCGGGCATGACCTCGCACTCGCTGGTGCCGATGGCGGCGCGCGCGGTGGGCATCAGCTATGAAGACCTGTGCGTTGAAATCCTGCGCTCGGCACGCCTGAAGATGGCAAAGGCACAGGGCTAAACGGGAATGTGGCAAGACGTAAGGGCCTTGAACGCAACGGCGAACACTTTAATTGCGATTGTTGTCATCGCGCTGCTGGCCTCAGGCGTTTGGTGGATCTCGCAGCGTCCGATGTTCGACCTGCGAAGGGTGTACGTGCAGCACATGTACGGCATGAACCTGAAGCACGTGAACAAGCTGACGCTCACGCAGGGCATGCTGGGCAAGGTGAAGGGTAACTTCTTCACGACCGACCTGGAAGAAGTGCGCGGCGCCTTCGAGTCGGTGCCCTGGGTAAGGCGGGCAACGGTGCGGCGCGAGTGGCCGGACCAGCTGGTGGTGGAAGTGGAAGAGCATGAAGCGCTGGGGACATGGGGCGAAGACGGCAGGCTGCTGTCGGTGAAGGGCGATATCTTCACCGCCAACCTGGCCGAGGCGGACGAGGATCACATCCTGCCGGCGTTCGATGGCCCGAAGGGCAGCGAGAAAGAAGTGCTGGCACGGTTCATGGACTTGCGCACGTGGTTCGCGCCTTTGAGCCTGGTGCCGTCGCAGTTGAATCTGTCGTCGCGCTATGCGTGGACGGTGGAGTTCAGTAACGGCATGCAGGTGGCGCTGGGCAGGGAGCAGGACGCGACGACGTTGAAGACGAGGGTGGAGCGGCTGGTGGGGATTTATCCGCAGCTGTCGAACCTCCTGAAGGACGGCATCGCGACGGTGGACATGCGGTACCAGAACGGCCTTGCGCTGTCGGCCCACGGCCTGCAAGTGCCGAACGATATTACGAAGCCTGTAAAGGCTGTAGCACCAAAAACGAAAACAACGAGCAGCACAAACCGGAACGGACAGTAGGCCAGCAAAATGACAAAAGACGCGAAAAATCTGATCGTCGGGCTCGACATCGGCACCTCCAAGGTGGTGGCGGTGGTGGCCGAGGTATTGGCCGACGGACGGCACGAGGTCATCGGACTCGGACAGCACGAGTCGAAAGGCCTGAAGAAGGGCGTCGTCGTCAATATCGAGGCTACCGTCGAATCGATCCAGCGCGCGCTTGAAGAGGCCGAGCTGATGGCCGACTGCAAAATCCGCAACGTGTACGCCGGTATCGCAGGCAGCCATATCCGCTCGTTCAATTCGAGCGGCATGGTCGCGATCAAGGACAAGGAAGTCACGGCCACCGACGTGGCGCGCGTTATCGAAACGGCCAAGGCCGTGACCATCGCCACCGACCAGCAGCTGCTGCACACGGTGCCGCAGGAGTTCATCGTCGACAAGCAGGAAGACGTGCGCGAGCCGATCGGCATGAGCGGCGTGCGCCTGGAAGTGCGCGTGCACATCGTCACCGGCGCGGTATCG
>DASWSX010000050.1:0-1527 GCA_036402435.1 Telluria sp.
ATCGACCCGCGCCCGGGCCTGGTGGTGGCCCTGACAATTCCGCTGGTGCTGGCCATTACCTTCCTGTTAATGAGCGTGTTCAGCATCGACCTGCACAAGATCTCGCTCGGCGCGCTGATTATCGCCCTTGGCCTGCTGGTCGACGACGCCATCATCGCGGTCGAAATGATGGTGCGCAAAATGGAGGAGGGCATGTCCCGCTTCGACGCCGCCACCTTCGCCTACACCTCCACCGCGATGCCGATGCTGACCGGGACCCTGATCACGGCGGCCGGCTTCCTGCCGATCGGCCTGGCCAAGTCCGCCGCCGGCGAATACACCTTCTCGATGTTCTCGGTGAACGCGATCGCGCTGCTGATCTCGTGGCTGGTCGCCGTCGTATTCACGCCTTACATCGGCTTCCTGCTGCTGAAGGTGAAACCGCACACCTCCGGCGAAAGCGAACATGACGTGTTCAACACGCCGGCCTACCAGCGCTTCCGCAACCTGGTCGCGTGGTGCGTCGAGTGGCGTTTTACCACCATCGCGCTGACGCTGGCCGTGTTCGCGCTGGGCGTGTTCGGCTTTAAGTTCATCGAAAAGCAGTTCTTCCCCGATTCGAGCCGTCCGGAGCTGATGGTCGAGATGTGGCTGCCCGAAGGGACCAGCTTCAGCGCGACGGAAGCGCAGGTCAAGAAGTTCGAAGCCTTCATCGGCAAGCAGAAGGATGTTGAAAGCGTCACCAGCTGGGTCGGCACCGGCAGTCCGCGCTTCTACCTGCCGCTCGACCAGATCTTCCCGCAATCGAACGTGGCCCAGATCGTGGTGCTGCCGAACAGCCTCGCGCACCGCGAGAAGCTGCGCCTGAAGATCGTCGACATCTTCGAGAAGGACTTCCCGGAAGTGCGCGGCCGCGTCAGGCTGCTGCCAAACGGGCCGCCGGTGCCGTATCCGGTGCAGTTCCGCGTCGCCGGGCCCGATATCGCCACCACGCGCGGCCTGGCCGACCAGGTCAAGGAAGTCATGCGCGCCAATCCGAACGCGCTGGGCGTGAACGACAACTGGAACGAGTCGGTCAAGGTGCTGCGCCTCGACCTGGACCAGGCCAAGATGCGCGCGCTCGGCGTCACCTCGCAATCGGTGATGCGGGTCGCGAACACGATCTTGTCCGGCACGCCGGTGGGCCAGTTCAGGGAAGACAACAAGCTGATCGACATCGTCATCCGCCAGCCGGTCGAGGAGCGTTCGACCCTGTCGGCGCTGAACGAGACCAATGTGCCGACACCGTCGGGCCGCTCGGTGACGATCTCCCAGGTGGCGCGCGTCGCCTTCGTGTGGGAGCCGGGCGTGGTGTGGCGCGAAGGGCGCGAGTGGGCCATTACCGTGCAGTCCGACGTCGTCGATGGCATCCAGGGCCCGACCGTGTCCGACCAGGTGCTCAAGTCGCTGAAAGGCCTGACAGCCAAGCTGCCGCCGGGTTACACGATCGAGGTCGCGGGCGCCGCAGCCGACAGCGCGGCCGCCGAAGCGTCGATCGCCGCCAACGTG
>DASWSX010000051.1:0-2116 GCA_036402435.1 Telluria sp.
GTCGCAATAAACGGCGGTGCAAGGAGGACATGGTCGCCGTTTTGACCATCGATCGTTCCTCCCATCGGGTACACCATCAGTCCGCGCGCCATCGCCTGCGACTTGATCGCGGCGTGCAGCTTGCGCTCCGGCGAAAACGGCCGCTTCGTCTCGCGGTCCTGCACCAGCTCGATCGCCAGCAGCAGCCCGCGCCCGCGGATATCGCCAACATGCTCGTGGCGCCTGAATGCGTCGTCCAGCATCGCGATCATCGACGCGCCGCGCATGCGTACGGCCGCCAGCAGGTCGTCCTTCTCGATCACCTTCTGCACTGCCAGCGCGGCGGCCGCCGCCACCGGATGCCCGATGTACGTGTGCCCATGCTGGAAGATTCCGCTGCCCCTGCGCAGCCGGTCGACCAGCCAGCCCTGCGCCAGCACCGCGCCGATCGGCTGGTAACCGGCGCCCAGTCCCTTGGCGACGGTGATGATGTCCGGCGCCACGCCGTCCTGCTCGATCGAGTACATGGTGCCGGTGCGGCCCATCCCGCACATCACCTCGTCGGCTATAAATAGCACCCCGTACTTGTCGCAGACCTCGCGCACGCCGCGGAAGTAGCCGGGCGTCGGCGGGACAGCCCCGGAGGTGGCGCCCACCACCGGCTCGGCGCAGAACGCGAGCACATTTTCCGGTCCGGCCTCGATGATCTTGTCTTCGATTTCCCGCAGCAGCGCGGCGGTGTAGTCGGCCTGGGTCTGGTCCTGCGCGCGGTCGCGGTATTCGTAGCAGGGGGCCACGCGCGGCACGTCCATCAGCAGCGGCGCAAACGGCTTGCGGCGCCACTCGTTGCCGCCGACCGCGAGCGCGCCCAGCGTATTGCCATGATAGCTCTGGCGCCGCGCGATAAACACGCTGCGCTGCGGTTCGCCGCTCTCGACCGCGTACTGGCGCGCCAGTTTCATCGCGGTTTCCATCGCCTCCGATCCGCCCGAGACGAAATACACTTCCGACAATCCCTCAGGGGCGCCTGCCACCAGCCTCGCCGCGAGTTCCTCGGCCACGTCGGTGGTGAAGAAAGCGGTGTGGGCGTAAGCGATGGTGTCGATCTGGCGGTGCATCGCCTCCAGCACCGCCGGATGGCCGTGCCCGAGCGACGATACGGCCGCCCCGCCGCTGGCGTCGATGTAGGTGTTGCCGCGGCTGTCGCGCACCAGCATGCCTTCTGCGCTGACGGCAACGGAGGGCGCATGGCGCAGGTTGCGGTGAATGATGTGGCTCATCGGGATCCTCGGGCTCGGAAATTGGTTGATGAATGACAATAATCGTGAAGCCGGGCGATTCTTTTGATTTTTCCCCGAAGCTATGCGAATATTTTTGCCATACAACAGTGAAAGCGCCCGATGACGACGGACCGGCTCCCACCGATGGATCCTGCGCAGATGACACCAGCCCAGCAGGCCGCGGCGCAGGCCATCATCGACGGGCCGCGCGGCGCCCTGTATGGGCCGTTCGTGCCGCTGCTGCGCAGCCCGGAACTGATGGACCATGTGCAGCGCCTGGGCGAGTACCTGCGCTACCGCAGCGCGCTCGGCACGCGCCTGTCGGAGCTGGCGATTTTGATCACGGCGCGGCACTGGGACCAGCAGGTCGAATGGGCGATCCACGCGCCGGTCGCAGCGCAGGCGGGTATCAGTGAGGAGATGATCGGCGACATCGCGCACGCACGCAGGCCATCGTCCATGTCGGACGAAGAGGCGGCGGTCTATGATTTTTCGCGCGAACTGAACCGGAACAAGGGCGTGTCGGACCAGGCATATGCCAAGGCGCTGGCGCTGTTTGGCGAACGCGGCGTAGTGGACCTGATGGCCATCAACGGCTACTACACCTTGCTGGCGATGGTGATGAATGCGGCGCAGACGGCCGCACCCGGATCGCCGCTTCCGCGGCGGACTGCTTAAGCCAGCGCTTCTTTCGCCGCTTCTTCCGGCGTCAAGCCATCGTAGAACTGGTCGGTGAACCACTCGATCTGTTCTTCAATGTGCTCCTGGGCTTGCGCCATGGTGGCGCCGCCGGCGACCAGGAATCCTTCGACTTCGATGCACCAGTTAATCAGGGCCATCGTCTCTTCGTCGAGTTC
>DASWSX010000052.1:0-2727 GCA_036402435.1 Telluria sp.
CGGGGGCTTGATTCTTTAAAACTTAAGCGGCCAGCGAGTTGTGGTCGACGCGAACGCCGGCACCCATCGTCGACGAGATCGCGACCTTGCGCAGGTACACGCCCTTCGAGGTCGTTGGCTTGGCCTTGTTCAGTGCTTCGACCAGGGCAACCAGGTTGCTCTTCAGGTCTGCATCGCTGAACGACTTGCGGCCGATCGTTGCGTGGATGATACCTGCCTTGTCGGTACGGTACTGAACCTGGCCGGCTTTCGCGTTTTTGACCGCGGTAGCAACGTCAGGGGTCACAGTGCCGACCTTCGGGTTAGGCATCAGGCCGCGTGGTCCCAGGATCTGGCCCAGGGTACCGACGATACGCATGGTGTCTGGCGAAGCGATGACGATATCGAAAGGCATGTCGCCGGCTTTGACGCGCTCGGCCAGGTCTTCCATACCAACAACGTCAGCACCAGCAGCTTTAGCCTGCTCAGCCTTTTCGCCGGAAGCGAATACAGCGACGCGAACGGTCTTGCCGGTGCCAGCTGGCAGCACGACGGAGCCGCGCACAACCTGGTCCGACTTCTTCGGGTCCACGCCGAGCTGGATCGCCACATCGATCGACTCGTTGAATTTTGCAACTGCGAATTCCTTGATCAGCGCAACTGCGCTGTCGAATTCGTACGACTTATTACGGTCAACCTTGGCCTTCATGGCCTTGACGCGCTTGGACAGCTTAGCCATTAGATACCCTCCACCGTGATGCCCATCGAACGCGCGGAACCGGCGATGATGCGAACTGCGGCATCCATGTCGGCAGCGGTCAGATCCGGCTGTTTCGTTTTTGCGATTTCTTCCGCTTGAGCGCGGCTCAGCGTACCGACTTTGTCGGTATGTGGCTTCGGCGAACCTTTGGTGATGCCAGCTGCCTTTTTGATCAGGTAGGTCGCAGGAGGCGTCTTCATCACGAAGGTGAACGACTTGTCCGCGAATGCCGTGATCACGACAGGGATTGGCATGCCAGGCTCGACACCCTGGGTCTGGGCGTTGAACGCCTTGCAGAATTCCATGATGTTCAGGCCGCGCTGACCGAGCGCAGGGCCGATCGGTGGGGATGGGTTTGCTTTACCAGCTGGAACTTGCAGCTTGATAAAACCAATGATTTTCTTTGCCATGATGGCTCCTATCTTTGGATGAGTAGTAGCGCCCCGCCGGTACTACAATGGCAGGGCTCCTCTTGCCGGAATTGCCTTTGCAGGCACCGTCCGGCTAACGGTTGTTAAACTTTTTCTACCTGGCCGAACTCGAGTTCGACTGGAGTGGCGCGGCCGAAGATCGTGACCGAAACGCGCACCTTGGACTTCTCGTAGTTGACTTCCTCGACGTTGCCGTTGAAGTCGGTGAACGGGCCATCCTTGATGCGGACTTGCTCGCCCACTTCGTACAGCACTTTCGGGCGCGGCTTTTCGACGCCTTCCTGCATTTGCTGCATGATCTTGTCGATCTCGCGCGCCGGGATCGGCGTCGGCTTGTTCGACTTGCCGCCGATGAAGCCGGTGACTTTCGCGGTGTTCTTGACCAGGTGCCAGGTATCGTCCGTCATTTCCATTTCAACCAGGACATAGCCCGGGAAGAAACGACGCTCGGTGACCGACTTCTGGCCGTTCTTGACTTCAACCACTTCTTCGACCGGCACCAGGATCTGGCCGAACTTGTCCTGCATGCCGGCGCGCTCGATGCGCTCGGTCAGCGCGCGCATGACGCTCTTTTCCATGCCGGAATAAGCGTGCACGACGTACCAGCGCTTGTTGCTTACTGGCACGCTCACGGGAGCGTCCGCCGACGCTGCGCCAGCGTCTTGCGCCGGCACATCGCCCGGCACCGCCTCGCCCGCTGCGTCTTGTACATTTTCGCTCATGTTATTTCCAACCCAGGATGACGTCGTATAACAGGAATTGCAGAATCTTGTCGGTGCCCCACAGGAACATCGCCATCACGACCACGAAGGCAAACACGATGCCGGTGATCTGCATCGCTTCCTTGCGGGTAGGCCAGACCACTTTCTTGGTCTCGCGCACGGCTTCTTTGGCGAAGGTCAGGAATTCACGGCCGGTTGCAGACATCCACAGAATCAGGACGGCAATAAGCAAACCAGCCACGAGTGCCCCGGTGGACATCAAAGCTGGTTTGTTCAGGCCTTTCAGGTAAAAGAACCCGACGACCCCTGCAATCGCCGCAATAACTGCCAGCGCGACCTTGAACTTGTCGTTCGACGTGCTGACGGTTTGCACGGATTGATTAGACATACTTTTTGT
Source organism: Telluria sp. (assembly GCA_036402435.1). GTDB lineage: Bacteria > Pseudomonadota > Gammaproteobacteria > Burkholderiales > Burkholderiaceae_D > Telluria_A. Next base: position 2,290 of record DASWSX010000052.1, read on the forward strand.
ACTTTCGGTGCCTGCACCAGAACGGTGGCAGGGACGGAGGGCATCGAACCCCCAACCTTCGGTTTTGGAGACCGACGCTCTGCCAATTGAGCTACGTCCCTACGTAAAACTTCAGTGGAATCAAGCATTTTACCATCGTGAGGCCGCTGATGGCAAGGAGCTGATTGCGCCTGGCATGAAACCTGGCGCGGAAGACGGGGCCCGAAGGCCCCGCTTTACTACTATTACTTACCTTCGCTCAGGATCTTGGCAACAACACCTGCGCCAACGGTACGGCCACCTTCGCGGATTGCGAAACGCAGGCCTTCTTCCATCGCGATCGGGTTGATCAGCTTGACGGTGATCGACACGTTATCGCCTGGCATAACCATTTCCTTGTCCGCTGGCAGCTCGATCGAGCCGGTCACGTCGGTGGTACGGAAATAGAACTGTGGACGG
>DASWSX010000053.1:0-56036 GCA_036402435.1 Telluria sp.
TAGGTGTCCAGTGCTTCAGCCAGGGCGATGATCGCCTGCTCGCCCATTGGGCCGGTGTCGCCGTCCAGCGCCATACGTGCCGAACCCTTGATGATTGGCAGGTCGTCGCCTGGGAATTCGTACTTCGACAGAAGCTCGCGAACTTCCATTTCAACCAGTTCCAGCAGTTCTGCGTCGTCGACCAGGTCGCACTTGTTCAGGAACACGATGATGTATGGAACGCCAACCTGGCGTGCCAGCAGGATGTGCTCGCGGGTCTGTGGCATCGGGCCGTCAGCGGCCGAGCACACCAGGATCGCGCCGTCCATCTGGGCGGCACCGGTAATCATGTTCTTGATGTAGTCGGCGTGGCCTGGGCAGTCGACGTGCGCGTAGTGACGGTTCGCGGTCTCGTACTCGACGTGCGCGGTGTTGATGGTGATGCCGCGTGCCTTCTCTTCCGGAGCCGCGTCGATCTGGTCGTACGCCTTGGCTTCGCCGCCGAACTTCTTCGACAGAACGGTTGCGATTGCAGCCGTCAGGGTGGTTTTGCCGTGGTCAACGTGACCGATGGTGCCGACGTTGACGTGCGGCTTGGTCCGTTCGAATTTACCTTTTGCCATTTTGATCTTCCTTTAGATGATTTTTATTTGCGGGACAGTGCAGGATCACCTGCCCTGTCCGCGACTAACTATGATTACTTAGCTTTTGCAGTAACGATTGCGTCGGTAACGTGCTTAGGCGCTTCCGAGTAGTGCTTGAATTCCATCGTGTACGTTGCACGGCCTTGCGTTGCGGAACGCAGCGAGGTCGAGTAACCGAACATTTCCGACAGTGGAACTTCGGCCTTGATGATCTTGCCGCCACCACCCTGGATTTCGTCCATGCCCTGCACCATACCGCGGCGGGACGACAGGTCGCCCATCACGGAACCGGCGTAGTCTTCCGGGGTTTCCACTTCAACCGACATCATCGGCTCGAGGATCACCGGCGAGGCGCGACGGCAACCGTCCTTGAACGCCATCGAAGCTGCCATCTGGAACGCGTTTTCGTTCGAGTCAACATCGTGGTACGAACCGAAGAACAGCGTGACCTTGACGTCAACGACTGGATAGCCAGCCAGAACACCAGTGCCCAGCGTGCCGCGCACACCCTTCTCAACTGCAGGGATGTATTCGCGTGGAACGGTACCGCCCTTGATCGCGTCGACGAATTCGAAGCCCTTGCCCGGCTCTTGCGGCTCGATCTTCAGAACCACGTGACCGTACTGACCACGACCACCCGACTGCTTGACGAACTTGCCTTCGGACTCTTCGCAGGTCTTGCGGATCGTTTCGCGGTACGCAACCTGTGGCTTGCCGACGGTTGCTTCCACGCCGAATTCGCGCTTCATGCGGTCAACGATAATTTCCAGGTGCAGCTCGCCCATACCACCAATGATGGTCTGGCCCGACTCTTCGTCGGTCTTGACGCGGAACGAAGGATCTTCCTGTGCCAGGCGGTTCAGCGCCAGGCCCATTTTTTCCTGGTCGGCCTTGGTCTTAGGCTCGACAGCCTGCGAGATCACCGGCTCAGGGAAGACCATCTTCTCCAGCGTGATGATTGCCGAAGGGTCGCACAGGGTTTCGCCCGTGGTCGCATCTTTCAGGCCGACAGCAGCGGCGATATCGCCGGCGCGGACTTCCTTGATCTCTTCACGCTGGTTGGCGTGCATCTGCAGAATACGGCCAAGACGCTCTTTCTTGTTCTTGATCGGGTTGTACACGGTATCGCCCGAGTTGATCGTTCCGGAGTACACGCGGAAGAAGATCAGCTGGCCGACGAACGGGTCGGTCATGATCTTGAACGCGAGTGCAGAGAACTTCTCGTCGTCGGCAGCGCGGCGGCTGGTCGGCTCGTCGTCCTCGTCCATACCCTTGACTGGCGGGATGTCGATTGGCGATGGCAGGTATTCGATGACGCCGTCCAGCATAGCCTGAACGCCCTTGTTCTTGAACGCGGTACCGCACATCATCGGAACGATTTCCGAAGCGATGGTGCGCTGGCGCAGGGCAGCCTTGATCTCTTCTTCCGAGAGGTCGCCTTCTTCCAGGTACTTGTTCATTAGGTCTTCCGACGCTTCAGCAGCGGTCTCGACCAGCTTTTCGCGCCACTCAGCGGCTTGATCAGCCAGCTCAGCAGGGATGTCGCGGTAGTCGAACTTCATGCCCTGCGACGCGTCGTCCCAGTAGATGGCCTTCATCTTGACGAGGTCGACCACGCCGAGGAAGTTCTCTTCCGCGCCGATAGGGATCTGCAGCGGGATCGGGTTCGCCTTCAGGCGAGCGCGCATCTGCTCGTAGACCTTGAAGAAGTTCGCGCCGGTACGGTCCATCTTGTTGACGAACGCGAGGCGTGGCACCTTGTACTTGTTAGCCTGGCGCCATACGGTTTCCGACTGCGGCTGCACGCCGCCGACTGCGCAGTAAACCATGCAGGCGCCGTCGAGCACGCGCATCGAGCGCTCAACTTCAATGGTGAAGTCAACGTGGCCCGGGGTGTCGATGATGTTGATGTGGTGCTCAGGGAAGTTGTTAGCCATGCCCTTCCAGAAGCAGGTCGTCGCAGCCGAGGTAATCGTGATACCGCGTTCCTGCTCCTGCTCCATCCAGTCCATGGTGGCCGCGCCATCATGCACTTCACCGATCTTGTGGTTTACGCCCGTGTAGAACAGGACGCGCTCGGTGGTGGTGGTCTTACCAGCATCGATGTGAGCGGAGATACCGATATTGCGGTAGCGCTCAATGGGGGTCTTGCGTGCCATAAATATTCCTAAATCTTTTAATGAACAAAACCGAGCCCCATTTTTTCAACAAAATGAGCCCGGCCTCGAACAGCGGATGGATGGCCGCGCCCCTCGCAGGGCGGGGCCAGCAAATTAGAAGCGGAAGTGCGAGAACGCCTTGTTCGCTTCAGCCATACGGTGAACTTCGTCACGCTTCTTCATTGCGCCGCCGCGCATTTCAGCTGCTTCCATCAGCTCACCGCCGAGGCGTTGTGGCATGGATTTCTCGCTGCGCTTGTTTGCGGCTTCGCGCAACCAACGCATGGACAGCGCCATACGGCGAACTGGGCGAACTTCAACTGGCACCTGGTAGTTGGCGCCGCCGACACGGCGGGACTTAACCTCGACCATTGGCTTGGCGTTGTTGATCGCTGCAGCGAAAACTTCAAGCGGGTCCTTGCCGGACTTTTGCTTGATGTGTTCGAACGCACCGTAGATGATGTTCTCAGCGACCGATTTTTTACCGGACAGCATCAGAATATTGACGAATTTGGCGACATCCTGGTTACCGAATTTTGGATCAGGCAGGATCTCGCGCTTGGGGACTTCACGACGACGTGGCATTTCAATTCCTTTCAGTCTTCAGTTGAGCGCGCTATGCGCACTCGCGGTGGCCATCATAGCCATCCACTTACTCGACCTTACGGTCGGTTCAACTCAATAGATGGGCAAAAATATTACTTCTTGCCGGCTTTAGCGCGCTTGGTACCGTACTTCGAGCGAGCTTGCTTACGGTCTTTAACGCCCTGGGTATCCAGTGCACCGCGAACCATGTGGTAACGCACACCCGGCAAGTCTTTAACACGGCCGCCGCGCAGCAGCACGACACTGTGTTCTTGCAGGTTGTGGCCTTCACCGCCGATGTACGAAATGACTTCGAAACCGTTGGTCAGGCGAACTTTGGCGACTTTACGCAGAGCCGAGTTAGGCTTCTTTGGGGTCGTCGTGTACACACGGGTGCAAACACCACGTTTTTGCGGGCAATTTTCCAGCGCCGGCGATTTGCTCTTCACGATCGTAGCGACACGTGGATTGCGAATCAGTTGATTGATGGTTGGCATCGTTATTAATCCAACAAAGATACAACGTGAATAACCCGGGCTACATGCCCGGGGACTAAAACTGAGTCCCGGTTTGGACTGACAGCGGAGGCGACAATAGCCACTCGCGAAGGAGCGGCTGAGCAACGCACGCGGTGTGCAGAATAAATTCGAGAACTCGCGAGTATAGACTTGATGCAGTGCAGGGTCAACCGGTTTACTGCCCTGGCGGACCGAACCGGATGGTAAACCGGCGCCGTGCGTCGTTATCTCGCGACAATTGGCGGGGGCCGCGCTGTGAGGCGGCGGCCGAAAAAATTCCCTTATGGCCGGGAACGCCATGATAATAGACGACTTTCCCGATTCGTCCAATTCATGCGACACCTGCTGCGCCCCGCCACCCTGACCCTGCTGCTGACATATATATGCCTGTCGGCTGTGCCGTTCGTGCCTGCGCTGCTGGGCAAGCCGCTGGCGCGGCCATGGCAGGTGCTGGGCATCGAGCTGATGGCCTGGCTGGCGGCATGGGCGGTGTTCCGTCGTCCTGCCCGCTTCCACTGGCTGCTGCTGCCAGCCTTCCTGGCACTGCCGACCGAGCTTTACCTGTTCACCTATTACGGCCAGAGCATCTCCACGCATCACCTCGGCATCATCGCCGAAACCAGCCCGATGGAAGCGATGGAGTTCCTGGGCAGTAAGGTCTGGCTGATGATTGCCGTGCTGCTCGGCGCTGCGGCCTGGTGGTTCGCCACGTTGCGGGCGGCGCGCTCGACCGGGGATCTGGACTGGAACGACAGCTCGCGCTGGGTTGCACTGGGGGCAATCGTCGCCTGCGCGGCGGTGTGGGGTTATGGCCATGAATTCGGCATCGCCGCCGAACGTGAGCCGGTCGCCGTCCGCACGCTGCCGCCGCTGGCACACCTGGTGAAGGCCAGGCCGATCGCCAAGGATGCCGGGGCCCCCGCCGTCCGCGGTGCGGGGAACAGTGGCCTGCATCTTCCCGCCCTCCCCCACTGGGCGCGCCTGCCGTTCGACTTCGAGGCGTTTGCCCAGTCCTGGCCCTTCGGCCTGATGGCGCGCGGCGCCGACTACTATAAAGAGCGCCAGCATCTCGCCGAACTGGGCCAGCGCAGCAGCAATTTCCGCTTTGGCGCGCGCCAGGCCACGCCCGACGGCGCGCCGGAAGTGGTCGTGCTGGTGCTGGGCGAGTCATCGCGCTACGACCGCTGGAGCCTGAACGGCTACGAACGGGACACCAACCCGCTGCTGCGGCAGGAAGCGAACCTGGTCACGCTGCCCGACGTGATCACGGCCGTTTCGGCCACCCGCCTGTCGATCCCGGTGATCATTTCGCGCAAGCCGGCCATGAAAAGCCTGAAGGACGGCTTCGCGGAGAAGTCCTTCATCACCGCCTACAAGGAAGCCGGGTTCAAGACCTACTGGCTGTCGAACCAGATCTCGTTCGGCAAGTACGACACGCCGGTATCGGTGTTCGCCAAGGAGGCGGACGTGATCCAGTTCCTCAACCTGGGCGGCTTCACCAACAACTCGAACCTCGACGAGATCCTGCTCGATCCGTTGAACATGGCGCTGGCCGACGCCGCGCCGAAGAAGCTGATCGTTCTGCATTCGCTCGGCAGCCACTGGAACTACAGCCAGCGCTACCCGAAAGCGTTCGACAAGTGGCAGCCATCGCTGCAGGGCATCGACAAGCCGGTCTACACCGACTCCCGCCTCCGGGCGCACCTGAACAACAGCTACGACAGCAGCGTGCTGTACACCGACTGGTTCCTGGCGCAGGTGATCGGCAAGCTGAAAGGCGCGGATCGGCGCAGCGCAATGGTCTACGTCTCCGACCACGGCCAGTCGCTGTACGACGGAACCTGCAAGACCGGCTTCCACGGCCATAACACGCAGTACGACTTCCACGTGCCGGCGTTCGTCTGGTACTCGGACACGTACCGCGCGCGTTATCCGCACAAGGTGGAGCAGCTGGCGCGGCATCGTGGCGCGAAGCTGGCGACAGAGAACATGTTCCACACGCTGCTGGACCTGGCCGATATCCGGTACTCAGGCGAGCGGCTGGAGCGCAGTTTTGTGAATCCCGCATTCACGGAGCACAAGCGCTATGTCGACAGCTACGGCTGGAGCGACTACGACAACGCGACCTTCAAGGGCGACTGCCGCGAAGTGATCGACAAGGGTATGCCGCTCAAGCGCGAGAAGTAGCCGGAACCGGGGCAAGACCCGATTCGAACACCGCACGCGGTGTCCGCCCGCGTCCACTGCAAGCCCAACGGACACGGCGGACAGCGGACGCAAGAATAAATTCTCTCAATAAATCAATCGCTTAGCATATGGCACAGTTTGTGCATTGATATTTACATCAATGCACAAACTGAAACAGGCCATGATTCGCGATACATCCCATCAGGACACCGTAGTTGCCCCGCCGCCAGGCCAGAAAAACAAGCGCCGCGCCATCATCGCGGGCAGCGTGGCCGTCGTTGCCGCCGCCGTCGTCTTGCTGCTGTCAGCCTGGGGCAATAGCGAGCACTCGGTGAACGCCAGCCGCATCCGCGTTGCAGAAGTCGCCCGCGGCACCCTCGTGCGTGACGCGTCGGTCAACGGCCGCGTTGTCGCCGCCGTCAGCCCTACCCTCTACTCCACCGCGCCGTCGACCGTGACGCTCAAAGTAGCAGCCGGCGACACCGTCAAGCGCGGACAGGTTCTGGCGGTGCTCGAATCGCCCGACCTCTCCGACGCGCTGAAAGTCGAGCAATCGAGCTACCAGCAGCTGGAAGCCGAAGTCGCGCGCCAGCGCATCCTCGCGCGCAAGCAGAAGCTTTTGGCCCAGCGTGAAGCCGACACCGCCGAAATCGACCGCCTGTCCGCCCAGCGCACGCTGGAGCGCTACGAGGGCGTCGCCAACGAAGGCATCATCGCCAAGATCGACTACCAGAAAGCCAAGGACGCGCTGAAATCGGCGCAGATCCGCGCCAAACACGCGGCTGACGCGGCAGTGCTGGAGGGCGACGATGTCGGACTCGCGCTCAAGACCAAGGTCAACGAACTCGATCGCCAGCGCCTGTCGATGGCCAACGCCCAGCGCCGTGTCGACGAGCTGACCGTGCGCGCGCCGGTCGATGGCTTCATCGGCACGCTGTCGGTGCAGAACCGCAGCGTGGTGCCGGCCAACGCCGCCCTCATGACGCTGGTCGACCTGTCGCGCCTCGAAGTCGAACTTGAAGTCCCCGAAACCTACGTGTCCGACCTGGGCCTGGGAATGACCGCAGAAATCGTCCTGCCGACCGGCACCGCCACCGGCAAGCTGTCCGCCCTGTCGCCGGAGGTGGTGCGCAACCAGGTGCTGGCGCGCGTGCGCTTTGACGGCGAACAGCCGAAAGGCCTGCGCCAGAGCCAGCGCCTGACCGCGCGCCTTTTGATCGAAGAGAAGCCGAATGTGCTGATGGTGCCGCGCGGCCCGTTCGTCGAAAGCGAAGGCGGTCGTTTCGCCTACGTCATGGAGGACGGCGTCGCCGTTCGACGCCCCATCACGGTGGGGGCGACCAGCATCTCCGCAGTCGAAATCCTGTCCGGCGTGAAGGCCGGCGACAAGGTGGTCATCTCGGGAACGGACACGTTCAAGAACGCCGCCCGCGTCTCAATCAACCAATAACTAACAACCGAACCTGAAAGGACATCCCATGCTGCGCATGACAAACCTGAGCAAGGTGTACCGCACCCACATGATCGAAACCCACGCGCTGCGCGGCTTCGAAATCGACGTCAAGCAGGGCGAATTCGTCACCGTCACCGGTCCTTCCGGATCGGGCAAGACCAGCTTCCTGAACATCGCCGGCCTGCTCGAAGACTTCACCGATGGCGAGTACGTGCTCGATGGCGTCAACGTCAAGGGCATGGACGACAACGCCCGCTCGCGCCTGCGCAACGAGAAGCTGGGCTTCATCTTCCAGGGCTTTAACCTGATTCCAGACCTGAACCTGTTCGACAACGTCGACGTGCCGCTGCGATACCGCGGCTTCAATGCGGCCGAACGCAAGGAACGCATCGAAGACGCGCTGGCCAAGGTCGGCCTGGCGTCCCGCATGAAGCACTACCCTGCCGAACTGTCCGGCGGACAGCAGCAACGCGTGGCGATCGCGCGCGCGCTGGCCGGCTCGCCGAAGCTGCTGCTGGCCGACGAACCGACCGGTAACCTCGATACGCAAATGGCGCGCGGCGTGATGGAGCTGCTCGAAGAGATCAATTCGCAGGGAACGACCATCCTGATGGTCACCCACGACCCGGAGCTGGCCGTGCGTTCGCAGCGCAATGTCCACATCATCGACGGCCAGGTGTCCGACCTGGTGCGCAAGACGCCGACGCTGGTTGCAACCGGCCACGTTGCGTAAGGAGCCGCCATGTTCCTCTACTACTTCCGGCTCGGGGTACACAGCTTGCGCCGCAACCCGGCACTGACCGCCTTGATGGTGCTGACGCTGGCCATCGGCGTGGCCGCCACCATGTCCACGCTGACTATCCTGCACGTCATGTCGGGCGACCCGATACCGCACAAGAGCAACCGCCTGTTCGTGCCTGTCTTCGACAATGGCCCGCTTGAGGGCTACAACCCGGCCGACACTACCCAGCGCGACCACGACCAGATGAGCTACCGCGACGCCGCCAACCTGCTCAAGGATGGTTTCGGCGCCCGCAGAACCGTCCTGTACGCGATCAGCGCACCGATTGAACCCGAGCGCAAGGACCTCGCCGTCATGTCGGCCGAGGGGCTGGCGCCGACGCGCGACTTCTTTGCGATGGTCGAGGCGCCATTCCTGTACGGCCAGCCGTGGAGTGAAGCGGACGACAAGGCCGGCGCCGATGTGGTCGTGCTGAGCAAGCCGCTGTCCGAGAAGCTGTTCGGCGCGGTAGACCCGGTCGGCAAGCGCGTGCGCATGATGGGCTTCGAATTCCAGGTTGTCGGCGTGCTGAAAGAATGGGTGCCGGTGCCGAAGTACTACCGCCTGGTCGGCGGCGACGGCGCGTTCGGCAAGCAGGAGGAATTCATGATTCCGTTCTCCTCCGCGATTCGCCACGAGACGGGCCACAACGGCAGCATGAGCTGCAGTTCACGTCGCGAGCCGGGCTGGCAGGGCCTGCTCGACTCCGAGTGCACCTGGCTGCAGTTCTTCTTCGAGACCGCGTCAAGCAGCGACCGTGCCGACCTGCAGGCCTACCTCGACAACTACGCGTCGGAGCAGCGCATGCTTGGCCGCCTGAAGCGCAACGCCAAGAACGAGCTGTTCGACGTGATGGAATGGCTCGAGATTCGCAAGGTTGTCGGCAACGACAGCCGGCTGTCGGCATGGCTGGCGTTCGGCTTCCTGGTCCTGTGCCTGGTCAATACCATCGGCCTGCTGCTGGCGAAGTTCTCGGTACGCGCTTCGGAAGTAGGCATCCGCCGCGCACTTGGCGCGTCGCGCAAGGAGATCTTCCAGCAGTTCCTGATGGAGACCGCGGTCGTCGGCCTCGCGGGCGGCATTCTCGGACTGCTGTTCTCCTTTGGCGCATTGGCGCTGATCGGCATGCAGTCGGACCAGCTGTCGGTCGTTACGCGCATGGACTGGCAGATGCTGGGCCTGACGTTCGTGATGTCGCTGCTCGCCGCGATCGTCGCCGGCCTGCTGCCAACGTGGCGCGCGTGCCAGGTCACGCCCGCCATCCAACTCAAATCGCAGTGAGGTAAGCATATGGAAATCCGTCCAATCCTGTCAGCTCTGCTGCGCAGCAAAACCGGCGCCATCCTGGTCGCCGTGCAGGTGGCGATCAGCCTGGCCATCCTGGCCAACGCATTGCACATCGTCGAAGTACGCCAGGGCGTCGCAGCGCGTCCTAGCGGCATGCAAGACGAAGCGTCGCTGTTTTACCTGCGCGTGCGCCACCTCGACGACGTCGACCACGACGGCGAGCTCGCGCAGCAAAAGGCCGAGGTGGCGACGCTGCGCGCTGTGCCAGGCATCACGTCGGTGGCCTTCACCAACCAGATGCCGCTGTCGCGCTCGGGCAGCACCAACAGCGTCGCCGCCGACCGCAAGCAGGTTAACGAAAGCGCCAACGCGTCGTTCTACTACAGCCCCGAATCGCTGGTGAAGACCTGGGGACTGAAGATCGTCGAGGGGCGCGATTTCACCCCCGATGAAGTGCTGGAACTCGACGCCAGCGCAGACCGCGACAACTTCCCGAAATCGATCATCATCACGCGCGCACTGGCGCGCAAGGTGTGGCCGAACGACGCCAGCGCGCTGGGCAAGACCCTGTACATGGGCACTGGCGAGGATGCCAACGGCACCCGCGTCGTCGGCGTGGTCGAACGGCTCCAGACCCAGCAAGCCCAGGTCGACGAGAGCGGCGAGTATTCGATGATCGTCCCGCTGCGCCTGACCAACGGCTTCGGCACCATCTACACGGCGCGCGCCGAGCCAGGCCAGCGTGACCGCGTGATGAAGGAAGCCGAGGAGGCGCTGCGCAAAGCCTCACCGCGCCCGGTGCTGATCGACGCCGAAACCGTGGAAGAAGACCGCAACCAGCGGTACCGTTCCGACAAGGCGCTGTCGTGGATGCTGATCACGGTCAGCGTGCTGCTCCTGCTGATCACCGCCAGCGGCATCGTCGGCATGGCCAGCCTGTGGGTAACCCAGCGCCGCAAGCAGATCGGCGTGCGCCGCGCACTCGGGGCGCGACGCGTCGACATCCTGCGCTATTTCATCACCGAGAACTTCATGATCACCAGTATTGGCGTGTTTGCCGGGGTGATGCTGGCGATCGGGCTGAACCAGCTCCTGGTGAGCAAGCTGGAGATGGCGCGGCTGCCGATCGGCTACCTGCTCGCGGGCGCGGGCGTGTTCTGGGCGCTCGGCGTGGCAGCGGTGTATGGGCCGGCGTGGCGCGCCGCGAGCATCTCGCCGGCACTGGCAACCCGCAGTGCCTGACCGCCGCCCGCCAATGGTATGCTAGCGGCCATGCCAACCGTACTTATCATTGACGACAACGCCGCCGTCGCGATCGCGCTCGAAGTCCTGTTTTCACTGCATGACATCGATGCGCTTCGCGCGGCGTCGCCGGATGAAGGCCTTGCCCTGCTGGGGCGCAGCAACGTGGACCTGGTGATCCAGGACATGAACTTCACCGCCGACACCACGTCGGGCGAGGAAGGCGTCGCGCTGTTCCGCGAGATTCGCAAGCGCCACCCCGACCTGCCGGTCATCCTGCTGACGGCCTGGACCCATCTCGATGCGGCGGTCGACCTGGTCAAGTCCGGCGCCGCCGATTACCTGTCGAAACCGTGGGACGACAAGCGCCTGCTGGCCACCGTCACCAACCTCATTGAACTCGGCCAGGCCAACCGGGCCTTGCAGCAGCGCGTACAGCGCGAGCGGCGCGATAAGCGCGACCTCGAACGCAGGTTCGACCTGCGCGGCATGGTGTGGGAAGACCCTGCCACCGAACGCGTGCTGAACCTGGCCTGCCAGGTCGCGCGCGCCGACGTGCCGGTGCTGATCACAGGCCCGAACGGCACCGGCAAGGAGCGCATCGCCGAAATCATCCAGGCCAATTCGCAGGTGTCGGACGGACCGTTCGTCGTGCTCAATTGCGGCGCACTGCCGGCTGAATTGATCGAAGCGGAATTGTTTGGCGCCGAAGCAGGCGCCTACACCGGCGCTTCGCGCGCACGCGAAGGCAAGTTCGAAGCGGCCGACGGCGGCACCCTGTTCCTTGATGAGATCGGCAACCTGCCGCTGGCCGGGCAGATGAAGCTGTTGCGCGTGCTCGAAACTGGCCGCTTCGAGCGTCTCGGTTCGAACCGGGAACGGCAGGTCAAGGTGCGCGTCATCAGCGCCACCAACGCCGACCTCCAGGCGATGATCCGCGCCGGCACCTTCCGCGAGGACCTGTTCTACCGCCTGAACGTCATCGAACTGCGGTTGCCGCCGCTGGCCTCGCGCCCGGCCGACATCCTGCCGCTGGCGGCCGGCTTCCTCGCGCCGGGCAAGCAGCTTCATGCGGCGGCGCAAGCGTCGCTGATGGCCCATGCGTGGCCCGGCAATGTGCGCGAACTGAAGAACGTCATGCAGCGCGCGTCGCTGCTGGCCCAGGCCAGCATCATCAAGGCCGAGGACCTCGGCCTGCCGCTGGCGCCGATGGCGGCAGTTGAGAACGAGCCTGACCGCGACGCCATCGCGCAGGCGCTGGCACGCGCGAACGGCGTGGTTGCGCAGGCAGCGTCGGAGCTTGGGCTGTCGCGCCAGGCCCTGTACCGCCGCATGGAACGGCTGGGCATCGCGCGTCCGTAATGAACCTGCGCCGCGGCTTTCGCCTTTCGCTGGTCACGCGCCTGTCGGCGCTGGTCGGCACGCTGCTTGCGCTGGGCGTGATCATCGCGCTCGCGCTCGACCATTTCTTCCCCGGCCGGCCGGTGCTGGTGTTCGCCGCCTGTCTTGCATGCGTTGTGCCGATCTCGATCATCACGCTGCGCTCGCAGATCCAGCCTGTGCTGTCCTTGTTCCGCGCACTGGAAGGCACAGTTGCAAGCTACAAGGATGGCGATTTTTCGTTCAGCCTGCACTGGCCGCACAACGATGAAGTGGCGGACCTGATCGACGCGCACAACGCGCTGGGCGACGTGCTGCGCGAACAGCGCCTTGGCCTCGTGCAGCGCGAGCTCCTGCTCGACACGATGGTCCAGAACACGCCGGTGGCCATGCTGCTGGTGGCCGATGGCGGGTCGATCGTGTATGCCAACGTCGCAGCGCGCCAGCTGCTCAACGACGGCCGCAAGCTGGAGGGCCACCAGCTCAAGGAGATCCTGTCGCACTCGGCACCGGCACTGGTGGAGGCGCTCGGGCGCGGCGGCGACGGCCTCTTCACCGCCGGCGAAAGCGAAGACGAAGAGGTCTACCACCTCGCGCGCAGCAGCTTCACGCTGAACGGACGCCGGCATGAGCTGCTCCTGCTGCGCCAGCTGACGGTGGAGCTGCGGCGCCAGGAAGTACAGACCTGGAAGAAGGTAATCCGCGTCATCAGCCATGAACTGAATAATTCGCTGGCGCCGCTGACGTCGCTCGCGCATTCGGGCGCCGAACTGGTGCGGCGCGGCCAGACCGACCGGCTGCCGCAGATCCTCGCCACGATCGAGGAGCGCACGCGCCACCTCGAAAGCTTCATCCTTGGATATGCGCGCTTCGCCAAACTGCCGTCGCCGCGTGTCGAGCCGTGCGAGTGGAGCGGCTTTGTGGCGCGCCTTGTATCGCAGGTCGCCTTCCGCGTGGTGGGCGACCTGCCGGCGGAGCCCGCGTGGTTCGATCCCGCGCAGATGGAGCAGGCCCTGCTCAACCTGCTCAAGAATGCGCACGAATCCGGCTCCGCCCCGGGCGAGGTCGAACTGAACGTGCGCGCCGCCGCCGGCATGGTGCGCATCGAAGTGGCCGACCGGGGAACCGGCATGAACGATGCGGTGCTGACCAATGCGCTGGTCCCGTTCTACTCGACCAAGCGCAGCGGGACCGGACTCGGGCTCGCGCTGGCGCGCGAAATCGCTGAGGCGCATGGCGGCCGCATCACCCTCGGCAACCGCGATGGCGGCGGCCTGGCCGTGACGCTGATACTGCCGGCGGCGGCCACCCACTAGCCTGCGGTGGTAAGATGCGCCGTCATGTCTTCCACGCCCACTTCCCGCTTCGCCGCACCCGGCCACCCGCCGGCCACCACCACCCAGTTTCGCGGCGTACGCTTCCTGCACCTTGGCACCTCATGGGTGCAAGGCGCGATGCGGCTCGATAAGCCCGACAATATCGAGCTCGAATACGTCCAGATGATGATGATGTGGATGCTGTTCAAAGAGGAGCCGAAACGCATCGCGCAGCTGGGCCTCGGCAGCGCCGCGCTGACCAAGTTCTGCTACCAGCGCTTTCCGTCCGCGCGCGTCGATGTGGCCGAACTTAATCCAAACGTCATCGACATCTGCCACGCCGAATTCGGCCTGCCGCCCAACGACGAACGACTGAACGTGCGCGAGATGGACGCGATGGATTTCGTGCTCGACCCGGCCAACCGCAACAGCATCGACGTGCTCCAGGTCGACCTGTACGACGAAGACGCGCGCGGCCCGGTGCTCGATTCGCTCGAGTTCTACCAGGCGTGCCACGACTGCCTCACCGACGACGGCATCATGACGACCAACGTGTTTGGCGAGTTTTCGAACTACGACAAGAACCTGCAGAACATGGAGATGGTGTTCGATGCGGTGGTGTGGCTGCCCGAAGTACACGATGCGAACATCATCGTGATCGCCTTCAAGCGCGCGCCGCAGATCGACTTCAGCGTCCTGTACGAGCGTGCCGGCGACATCAAGCGGCGCATGAACCTGCCGGCCAGGAGCTGGGTCAACGGCCTGAAGTCGTGGATGCAGGACCACCAGGAATAGTGGACGGAAGAGGTTCCAGCTTACCGCGTTTCACATGGGCCGACTGACAAGATTGCTGGTTTTGAACGTAAACACAACAATCCGGCCAGCGGCGTTGTATGTACATTTTCTTTCCCTTAGTATCGTTTGATGCGATGGCGCCGCGCCGCCGCATGACAATTCAAACTGCATACTAATAAGAGAGATACACATGACGAGACCTTCCAGCCGCCCTGTCCTTCAACGTACGCTGCTCGCCACCGCCATGCTGGCTGCATTAAACAGCGCATACGCGCAGCAGCCAACCGAGACCGCGGCCGCACGCGCCGACGACAATGCTCCCGCCACCGTCGTGGTGCTGGGTTCGCGCTCGACGGCCAAGACCGCGCTCGACACGGCAGCGCCGGTCGGCCTCATCAACCTGAAGGACATGCAGAACGCCGGGCCGCTCGAGCTGGGCAAGCTGCTGCAGACGCTGGATCCATCGTTCAACTTCTCCACCACCTTCATCAGCGACGGCACCGACATCATCCGCCCGGCGACCCTTCGTGGCCTGGGCCCTGACCAGATGCTGGTGCTCGTGAACGGCAAGCGCCGCCACCAGCAGGCGCTGGTCAATGTGCAGCAGACCATCGGCCGCGGTTCGGCCGGTACCGACATCAACGCCATCCCGATGTCGGCCATTCACCACATTGAAGTGCTGCGCGATGGCGCTGCAGCCCAATACGGTTCCGACGCGCTGGCCGGTGTCATCAACATCGTGCTCAAGTCGCAGGTCAACGAGTCGCAGCTCAGCACCACGGTGGGCACCACGTCCGAAGGCGACGGCGACCTGTTCTCGGGCAGCGCGAACACTGGCGTCAAACTCGGCTCCGACGGCGGCTTCCTGAACCTCACGGTCGAAGCACGCCGCCGCGAAGAGACCAACCGCGCCGGTCCGGACAGCCTGCGCGTCAGCCCGCCGCGCGTCACCCAGCGCATCGGTGACAGCCTGGCCAAGGACGCGTACCTGTGGTTTAACGCCGCCATACCGATGGACAAGGACAGCGAACTGTATGCATTCGGTGGCGCCTCCAGGCGCACGGGCGATTCGGGCGGATTCTTCCGCACCGCACAGGACCCGGATGAGAACCGCATCGTCACGGCACTCTATCCAAACGGCTTCCTGCCGAACATCGTGACCACCGTGAAGGATGCATCCTTTGTCTTCGGCTACCGCCGTGACCTGGTCAACGAATGGAAGTTCGACATGAGCCTGGCGTACGGCCAGAGCGAACTGGCCTTCCACGAACGGAACAGCGTCAACGTCAGCTACTGGTACGAGCCGAAGCCTGGCGGCGGCATTTACGCCGAGTCTCCAACCGAAGCCGATACCGGCAAGCTGAAATTCAACCAGACGACCTTCAATGCGGACATCAAGGGTCCGCTAACCTTCGGCGACAGGAAGGTATTCCTTGCCACCGGCTTCGAGTACCGCAGGGATAACTACGAGATCGTCGCAGGCGATCCGGTGTCTTACCAGTACGGGCGTACCAACAATCCGAACATCTTTATCGCAGGCCGGACCGGCGGCGCGGCGCCTGCCGGCATCCAGGGCTTCCCTGGCTATACCCCTGGGACGGCGGTCGACGAGGGACGCCACAACATCGCGCTGTTCGCCGATGCGGAGCACAACCTGACCGAGAAGCTGCTGGTCGCCGCGGCGCTGCGCTACGAGGACTATTCGGACTTCGGCAGCACCGTCACCGGCAAGGTGAGCATGCGTTTCGATCCATCGCGCCAGGTGGGCTTCCGCGGCAGCGTGTCGACCGGATTCAGGGCACCGGGCGTCCAGCAAAGATTCTACAGCTCGGTATCGACGAACCTGAACAATGCTGGCGTCCTCACCGAAACCCTGACCGCGCGTGAAGGCAGCGACGTCACCAAGGCATTCGGCATCGCGCCGCTGAAGGAAGAAACGTCGAAGAGCGCCAGCATCGGCATGGTCCTGCGTCCGGCGACGAACTTCTCCGTCACGGCCGACCTGTATCGCATCGACATCGACGACCGCATCGTGTTCTCCAGCGAGATCAACGGCAGCAAGTGCGTGGTCGATACCCCTGCCTGCCCGATCCGCCAGATCCTCACCCCGCTGGGCGTGGGCCAGGCGCAGTTCTTCACCAATGCAATCAGCACCACCACCAAGGGCTTGGATATCGTGGCGGAGCACACCACGAAGTGGCCGGCATCGACCCTGGTGCTGTCCGGCCAGCTCGGTTTCAACCGCACCGAAGTCACCGACCGCAATTCATCGTCGCCAGTGCTGACCGGCGACATCCTGTTTGACGATGCACAGGTGACGCTGATCGAACGCGGCCAGCCGCGCCAGCACCACGTTGTCGCGGCCGACTACACCACTGGCCCATGGAACCTGAATGCACGCGCAAACTACTATGGCGAAGTACAGGGCCAGGGCTTCAGCGCACTGCAGACCTGGGACGCCAAATGGCTGGTCGACATGACGGCCCGCTATTCGTTCACCAAACGTCTGAGCCTGTCGGTGGGAGTCAATAACGTGTTCGACACCTACCCAAGCGAGTGGGACAAAAGCCCGACCTTCCAGAAATTGGGCTTTACCTACTGCTGGGAGACCTGCCCGATCGGCGTGAATGGCCGTTCGATGTACGCGCGGCTTGACTGGGCGTTCTAAGTTACCGCCGCTCGCGCCACCACAGCGCGAGCATCGCCAAAGTGAACAACAAGGCGAACGGCCACGCAGGCAGCGGCGGCGCTGATGCTGCTGCCTGCGGCGCCGGCGTGCGGGCCGCGTAACGCGCGGTCGCGTCCCGGCGCTGTGCCATCTGCCACATCGGCCAGTCGTTTTTCTCGTAGACGTAGACCGCGTGCGACACAGGCTTTGCGCCCTGCGCTTCCACGTTCAGCCATCCCGCTACTTTCGGCCACACCGCCACGCATGACGCATCGGCCTTGTCCGGCCGCCGCTGCCACGCGATCGTCTGCTTGAGCGCAGGGAACGCTGCTTCGCCGCGCACACCCTGCGCGCACACTTCGAGCCGCTGGCCAGCGAGCGGCATTTCGTCCGGATCGAGCCAGGCCACGTCTTCGAGCTCGGTCACGCCTGCAGCGTCGAGCACCCGCTGCCACCAAAGCCCAAGAGCGCGCGGCTCGCTGATCGCGTAGCGGTGCCAGTCGACCGCGCCGAGCCAGACAATGCGGCCTTTCTGCCACTGGCGCGTCCACGTCAGGTCGCCGGCTGATGACCAGACACCAGCAACGGGAATGAGCGGAGAAGGCGTCATCGCCAGCGGCGCTCCGACAGCCTTGTCCGCGCTGGCTTTCAAATTAAGCTGCAAGGTACGCGACCACAGCGCCGGGTCGGCGGCGTTCGATGCCAGCACGATCATTGGCATGCCGCCGGCGACCCGCTCGAGGAGTGCAGCACGCGGCCCCGCGCCGAGGCGCTCGAAATACGCTGCATCGATCACGGTCAGGCCTGGGGTGGTCACCGCCTCGCGCGCTGTTTCATTACGGGTGACTGTCTTGCCGAGGGTGACCTGCCAGTCAAGGATTGCATTGCTGTTGGCGAGCAGCTCGTTCAAAACGCGGGTATCGAACGACGGGGCACCGAACCGGCCCTGAACCTGCAGCGGCGCGATTTCGCGCACGGCAAAAGGCACCGGCCCTTGCGCAATCACCTTGCCCGCGCCATCGAGCAGGCGCGCCTTGAGTACAATGGTTTCGACCACCGGCGGAAGCCACTGCACGGTGAGGTCCTTGCCGGATCCTGCTGTCTCCGCGATCACCTGATCGTTCTCGGCCAGCAGCTGAAGGCGCGCACTGCCGCCCTTTGTGCGATGCACAGTCAGCGTGAACGTGCGGCCCAGCGTCAGCTGCCTCGGGAACGCCAGGCGCAGCACGTCGGTCGTCGGAACGTCCCAGTTGATCGGCTGGGCAGGCATGTCCTGCCACTGCGCGGCGCGCATGCCGTCGCCTTCCACCTTCAGTGGCTTCGCTGCAGCGGAGGAAGCCGGCATACCGAACTCGCCTGCCAGCCCGGCCAGCGCCACCGCCGCGACCATGACGAGCAGCGCGTCGATCCATTTTTTGCGGAACAGGTAAGCCAGCGCACTGGCGCCGCCAATGGCGAGCGCTATCGCAAATGGGTTCATGGCTTTGCTCCACTGCGCCATGCGCGGGTAAATGGCGTTTCGGTCGCCGGACGCGCCTGCAGCACCACCGGCGCTTCGGTGATGGCGCCGCGCAGCCATGCCCGCAGCACGGGGCGGCATGGTACGCAGCCGTCCGCGACATCTTGCACCGCGCGCTGGGCAGCCAGGCGCTGGTCATCGTTCGTGATCCGGGCGCGGATCCAGTCCTGCGCTTCGCGCGACCATAATGCAGGTAACGCGCCGTCTCCCGACAGCGACTGCAGCAGCGTCCGCACTTCTTCGGGAATCGCCTGGTCGGCTACAGCCTGCTCGCGCTTGTAGCTCTTCGCACCGACCACGTCGCCTGTCATGCGAATCTCTTCCTTGATTGCCGGAGGCGCAAAAGCCGTTTTGTGCAGGTAGATCCGGTCGGCCTGTTGCAGCTCCTTGATCGCTTCCAGCGCCTTGTACTCGGGCGGCAGTGCGGGCTTGGGCGTGATTGCGCGCAAGGCCTTCTCCGCATCCCACATCGCCGACAGCGCCCGGCGCAGCACCTTTTTCGTCGCCTCGTCGAAGAGCGTGGCGTTCTCCGACTCGTCGTGCATGTGACCGTACTCCGCGATCATGCCGCCGGGACTAGCGCCCTCCCCTTCCTCGTGATCCTCTTCGCCGCCGAACAGGCTCGATTCTTCGCCCAGGAATTGGCCGTAGCGCCGGCGCAGCATCGCCTGGTCGCCGGCAATGGCCTGGCTGCGCGCCTGGACCGTCGATGCGGCCATGCGCGGATTGGCCTTCAGGTCCGCCACCAGCTGCTCGGTATCGATGATGATCTGGCGCTGGCTGCGTAAATTCTCGGGCTTGACGAGCATCGGCAGCGCGGTGCTTTCCTCGCCCTCCTCGACCGGGCCTGGCAGGCGCAGCGTGTAGGTCGGCGACTGCGACTGGTGAACGCGACCGGCGTTGTCGAGCGCACGCACGAAGAAGTACAGTTCGTCGCCGTGCTCCATGCCCAGCTCGGCCAACGACCATTCCTTCGACCAGTTGCGCACGCGCGCATCCTTCGATCCGGGAAGCGGCACCTCGCGATCGCTGAAGCGCACGTTCTCGCCGCTTCCGCGCGCGAGGGTCAGGTGCATGGTCGCGCGCGTGACCGCGTAATCGTCCCGGACCTCGACCGCGATGCGGGCGCTCTTCGCGTCCATAGCGAGCACGTGTACCATTTCCTTTGGAGCCGAGACGGTGATGCGCGGGGCGGTGTCCGGCACGACTTTCAAATTGAAACGGGCCCCGCGCCAGCGCCAGAACACCGTTTCCGCCGCGCTCCAGCGCACGCATTCCTTGCCAAGTTTGAGAACCTGGCCGTCCGACAGCTCGATCGGCGGCTCACCGTCGCGGGGCTTCTTCAGGCACCACTCGACGATGCTCTGTTCCGGCACCTGCAGGTCGCGCGGCGCGGTCTGCGACGGCGCCATGCCAGTGTATTTCGGAGGAGTGATGCGCATGACGATTACACTCTTTTCAGCGGCCGCCGCACGCGCGATGCCTGGCGTTGCAGCCTCCCCAACTGGCCGGAGCTGCTGGAAGGCCCACAAGGCCAAGGCAGCGGCAAGGCTGACCGCGAACCATTGCAGCCCCAGAGGCACCCGTGCGCGGGCGATTGCGCGCAGTTCGTCCTTGCCGACTGCCTGCGATACGCGCTCGAGCAGCCGTTGCTGCTGGAGCCGCGCCACTGGGCTACCGGCACGCACCAGCAGGGCGCTGCTGTCTTCCAGCGCGGGTACGGCACCGTCGACCCAGCGGATCCAGCTTTCGCGCACGCGCTCACGTATCCGGAAGAAGTCCCATGCAACCCACGCGACGCAGGCCAGCAAGCCGGCAATCGAACCCAGTACGACCCAGGGCAAAGCCACCGCGAGCCACAGCGGGGCGCGGCGCACAATCGCCGCGCGCAGGATGCGGCGGGTGATGTCAGCGTCTGCGTGCATGCGTCACGATCCGTTCCAGCGCAAACAGCGCAATGAGCGCCATGGTCAGCATGTCGCGCAATGCGCGCGTACCGGGACCGACCGGCGCGGCCGGGTCGCCCTCGAGTACCTGCGGCGCGGCGACATAGGCCACCGGGGGATAGTGCAGCCGCTGCCAGTCTTCGAACAGCGCGCGTGCGCGCGCTGCATCTTTCGGCGGCCACGCGGCAGACGTCCAGAGACGGCCGCGCGGGCTGTCCACGTAACGCAATTCACCGAGCTGTTTCGCATTTTTCAATTCCGGGAAGGCTGTGGCATCGCCGATCCACCACAGCGGCGCCTTCAGGCTGGCCAGCGGCGCCTTCAGGCTGGCCAGCGGCGCCTCGGGCACATCCCAGACGACCAGATCCGGCTGGCCGGCCGCCGGCTCATCGATTGTGACGGCCGCGAACACGCGGCGCCACTCGCTCGCGCGCTTGCTGGCGATCGACACCTTGTACGCGCCTTTGGCAAACGGCGCGATACGGGTGCGCAGTTCGACGCGGTGCCGGAACGCCGGCTTTGCGGCCGGCATCGGCACCGCGCCGACTACCAGCAGCCTCGCATCGGCAAGCCACTCGCGCTCATGGGCGCGGAACCACGTCAACGGATCCCCGGCAACGTCGACCCTGGCCGCCTTCGCAAATCCGGCCGCATTGATCTGCTGCTCTGCCCATTTGGCGTCGGTGCCGGCGGTAACCAGCACGCTGTCGCCGCGCCAGGGCACGACCGGATCGGCCAGCCATGCGATCAGGCAGGCCAGCAGCAGGCAGCGCAACAGCAGCAGGAAGCGGTCGACCCACTGCCACACGCGCTGTTGCTGGGGATCGGATCGCGGCAGGAAGCGGGCCGTCGCCAGCGGCAGCGCGCGGACGCGCTCGCGCTTCTGCCGATGCAGCCAGACCGGCACAAGCAGGACCGGCAGGGCCCACCACCAAAAGCTCGTCATGGGCGCCCGCCTTGCCGCAGCCAGCCGCGCAGAACGGATGCCACCGGGTCTTCAATACAGGCCATCTGCGCGCGGATGTCGTGCTTGCGCCAGTCGGCCTTGAGCGCCGTGAAGTGCTCGTCGCGGCGACGGCGGTATTCGGCCTGCGCTTCCGGGCCGAAGCCGTAAATGCCGTCGGCTTGTTCCGGGTCCCGGTAGGCCTTGTTGGCCGGGAAGCTGGCGTCCACCTCGGCGCGCGTCTGCAGGCACAGGGCGCGTACGTCATGCTGCATATGGCGCAGGCGCAGGAGCGCCTCGGTCATCGGCGATGGCAAGTCGAGAAAATCGCTGACCGCAAACACAAGGCTTGGCGAGCGCGCGAAATGCAGGCTTGCGCGCAGCGTGTCGGCCGGCGGCAGCTGGCCCAATGGCTCGGCGCGCGACAGTTGCGCCAGCACGCGGTGCATCTGGCGCGGCCCCCGCGCCGCAGGGGTGAAGTTGACGCGGCCGTTGGACAGCACCACGAGCCCGAACGCATCGCCCTGGCGCTGCGCGACGGCCGCTATGCAGGCCAGCACCGTGCGTGCATACCAGAGCTTGTCGACGTTCGGCATTGCCAGGCTTGGCTCGGCCATGCTCGCGGTGGCGTCGAGCCACAGCCAGACCGCCACGTGGCTGTCGCGCTCCGCCTCGCGCACGTAGTACCGGTCCGCGCGGGCAAGCAGCTTCCAGTCGACCCGGCGCCACTCGTCCCCGGGCGCGTAGGCCCGGTACTCGGAAAATTCGACGCCGGCGCCGCGCTCTCGCCCGGCATGGATGCCGTGGCCGAGGCCCGCGAGGACGTAGCGGATGATCAGGTCGAGGTCATTGGTTTGCGCAAGCAGCGCAGGCGTGGCCAGCATTTGACGCTCAGTCGACCTTGATCTCGTTACGCAGCGCGACCAGGATGTCGGCGATAGCGACACCGTCCGCTTCCGCTTCGAAGTTGCGCAGCACGCGGTGCGCCAGCACCGGCAGCAGCATTTCGCCGATGTCCTCGCGCGTGACGGCCAGGCGGCCGTGCATCAGCGCGCGTGCCTTGGATGCGAGCACCAGCGCCTGGCCGGCGCGCGGTCCCGCGCCCCAGCCAACGTGTTTGGTGATGCTTGCCACCGTGGTGTCCTGCGGGCGCGTCGCGCGCACAAGCCGCGTTGCGTAGCGCAGCAGGTGTTCGCCAATCTCGATGTCGCGCACCAGCAGCTGCAGGCGCAGCAGCGTTTGCACGTCCATCGCCGGCTGCGCATCCTGCAAGCCGGCGTGCGTGGTTCGCGAGACCATCATCATCTCTTCGTCTTCGGTCGGGTAGCCGACGTCGATGCGCAGCAGGAACCGGTCGAGCTGGGCTTCCGGCAGCGGATAGGTGCCGGCTTGCTCGATCGGGTTCTGGGTCGCCAGCACGAAGAAAGGCTGCGGCAGCTTGTGGGTGGTTCCGGCGAAGGTGACGGAGCGTTCCTGCATCGCTTCGAGCAGCGCGGACTGCGTCTTTGGCGGCGCGCGGTTGATCTCGTCGGCCAGCAGCACCTGCGTGAACACAGGCCCTTTCTGGAAGCGGAACACGCGCTGGTGGGTGGTAGTGTCTTCTTCCAGGATTTCTGTGCCGACGATATCGGACGGCATCAGGTCGGGCGTGAACTGCACGCGGCGGAACTGCATGTCGGTGGCCTGCGCAAGCGACTTGACCAGCAAGGTCTTGCCCAGTCCCGGCACGCCTTCGACCAGGGCGTGGCCGCCGGCCAGCAGGCAGATGACCAGCGATTCGATGACATTGTCCTGCCCGATGATCACCTTCGACATGCTGGCCGTCAGCGCCCTGACGCGCGCGGTCAGGTCGGCCACTTCTGGTTCATTCCATGCTATTGCATCACGTTCCGACACTTTCATGCTCCCAATGCGTACTGAATAATATTGACTGCAAAGCGCGTGTTATCGATTGCCAGCCAGCGCTTGTTACGGAAGTCGTAGTCCCACTCGCAGCCGTAGTCCTTGTTCGAATACAGCACGCGCACGCGGCCGTTGAATTCGATGGCTTTGAGATAATCGTGGACAAGGTCGTCGCCCCAGCCATTGAGCTCCACGCCGGTATTGGGCGGGCCGTCGAACTCGAAGAAGCTCGAGTAGATGCGGTGGTTGTTTGGGATCTTGTGCAGCGCCTTGGGACCGAACATGCGCGCCAGTTCCGCCTCGAACGACTTGGCAAACAGTCCGTCGATGTCGTGGTTGCAGTCGTCGACGAACACGAAGCCGCCGCCGCGCACGTAGCGCTCGAAGTTCTTGCGCTCGGCCGGCGAGAACTGCACCAGCTTGTGCCCGGCCAGGTAGCAGAACGGCGCCTCCAGCATCTTCGGATCCGACAGTGCGACTACGCGCTCGACCGGGTCAACCCGCAAGGTGGTGTATTCCACCAGCGAGTTGAGCACGTTGCTGGGCATGCGGATATCCACGTCCCAATCGCCCGAGTCGTACATCAGGCGCGTGAAGTAGAAATCGTAGCTCGCCATCGGCCTGCCTTTACACCGCGTCCGACAGGGACGTGAAGTTGAAGTCGCGGATCTTCATCGGCGGCAGCACCATCTGGAAACGGCCTTCTCCGCCCATCACGACCGGCTTGCCAAGTTCGTCGACGTTGTTCAGCATCGAGACCGGGCTTTCGTTGAATCGGAAGTTCTTGACCGGGTGCTTGATCTTGCCGTTTTCAACGTAGAAGGTGCCGTCGCGGGTCAGGCCGGTGAGCAGCAGCGACTGCGGATCGACCGAACGGATGTACCAGGTACGGGTAACCACGATGCCTTTTTTGGTCGACGCAACCAGCTCCTCGAGCGACCGGGTCCCGCCCGCCATGATGATGTTACCGTGGCGGCCGCGCGCTTCCTTGCCCGTCTTCTGGGCCCAGAACGGTGTGTAGTCGAGCGACGCGATGCGTCCGTTCTTGATGATGTCGGTGCGCTGGCGCGGCAGCATCGATTCGCTGTCCCATGGACGCACCGGCACATCCTTGTCCCACGGGTCGGCCCAGACGTTGACCTGTTCGTCGAACAGCTTTTCGCCAAGGCGGTTGCCGCCGCCCTTTTTGGACAGGAAGCTGCGGCCCTCGTCGGCCTGGCGCGCGTCGAACGCGTTGAACATGAAGCGCAAGATGTCCGATGTCGCCGCCGGCTCCAGGATGACCGTGTAGCGGCCTGGCTCGAGCGCCTTTGCGTCGACCGAGCGCAGCGCCTTTTCGATCGCCACCTGCGACGCTTCGCGCGGGTCGAATCTTGCGACGTCATTGATCGAACGGGTAACCCAGCCCGAACCGCGCCCGTCTTCAGTACGCGCGGTACACGTGAAGCTCAGGTTGGTGAACTCCTGGTGGCCGAACACGCCCCTGGAGTTGGCGATGGCTTCAAAGCCGGTCGTGTCGGTGAAGAAGCCGGCGGTGACCAGCTTGTTCTTGCGGCCGGCGAGGATGCTGTGCGACGCCACCTCGGCGCGGAATTCAGGGTCGATTGCGGCGGTCGCGGCGCGGAACGTGTTCGACGGCTTGTACGCCTGCTTGCCCACGGCCGGCATGAATTCCGGGTTCTCCGGCGCCAGACGGGCCACGTCTTCGGCGCGGCGCACCGCCTTCTCCAGCGACTTCTCGTCGAACTCGTTGATGGTCGCAGTGCCCTGGCGCTTGCCGAAGGCGACGCTGACGGTCAGCTCGGTGTTATCGACCAGGCCTGCGGTCGATACGCTGTTCTGCGCGTAGCGGATGTTACCGGTGCGCTCGCCGCGGATCATCACGCGGCACTCGTCCGCTTTCGAAAAACCGATCACGCGGTCGCAGATGCGCTTTGCTTCTTCCTGGTTCAGTTGTTTCATCGTTTTCCTTAGCCGATCTTGCGCGCCGTGTTGATCACGTTGACGCCGTTGAAGCGGGTGGTCGACGAGCCGTGCGATACCGCACTGACCTGGCTTGGCTGGCCTTTGCCGTCGAAGAAGGATCCGCCCATGCGCCAGTCGCGCTGGTCGCAGATGGCGCTGCACGCGTTCCAGAATTCCTGCGTGTTCGACTGGTAGGCCACGTCTTCGATCGGACCGGTGATTTTGCCGTCCTTGATTTCGAAGTACATCTGGCCGCCGAACTGGAAGTTGTAGCGCTGCTGGTCGATCGAGTACGAGCCGCGTCCGAGGATGTAGATGCCCTTCTTGACGTCCTTGACCATTTCGTCCGGTGTCAGGCGCTCCTTGCCGGCTGCCAGAGAGATGTTCGGCATGCGCTGGAACTGCACGCTGTCCCAGCTGTCCGCGTACGAACAGCCGTGCGATTCTTTTTCGCCAATGATGTGGGCCTGGTCGCGCGTGGCCTGGTAGTTCACCAGCACGCCGTCCTTGATGATGTCCCAGCGCTTCGATGGCACGCCTTCGTCGTCGAAACCGACCGCAGCCAGCGAGCCTGGCGTGGTTTTATCCGCGAAGAAGTTAACGCGATCCGATCCGAACTTGAATTTCTTGGTCTGCCACTTGTCGAGCGTCGCGAAGCTGGTGCCGGCGTAGTTGGCCTCGTAGCCCAGCACGCGATCGAGTTCGGTCGGGTGGCCGACCGACTCGTGAATGGTCAGGAACAGGTGTTCCGGCGAAAGCACGAGGTCATACTTGCCCGGCTCGACGCTCTTGGCGGTGAGCTTGGCGCGCGCCTGCTTGCCGGCCAGGCGCGCGTCCTCGATGATGTCGTACGAATTGGTGTACAAGGTCGTGACGCCGCCGGCGGCCATGACTTTGTCTTCCTTGCGCGCGTCGAAGAACTCGTAGCCCATGCCGGCAGGTGCCGCCAGGCTGTCGCGGGTGCGGAACTTGTTGGTGGCCTTGTCCACCGCCGTTGCGGTGAACGGCGCCCACAGGCGATGCACGTCCTGGTCGATGTACGAGCCGTCGGTGGAGGCGAAGTACTTTTGCTGGTTGACCTGGAACAGCGTCGAGGTCATGAAGCTCGCGCCCGCATCGAGGCCGGCCTTGTTGGCCGCGATCAGCATTTCCGCCTTTTCCTTGATCGGCACCGTGCGCCAGTCCTTCTTGAACGGCGTCGCCCAGCTTGCCTCGCCTACGCCCTTCACCGGCGCCAGGCGCACAGGCTCGGTCTGCAGCTTCGCGTTGGCCTTGGCGATTGCCACCGCCTGGCGTGCGGCGTTTGCCACGCCATCCATCGACAGGTCGTTGGTCGCCGCAAAACCGTAGGCGCCGCCGGCGATGACGCGAACGCCGACGCCGGTCGACTCGGTGTTGACCACGTTTTCGACATTCACGTCGCGGGTGGTGATGAACTGGTTCAGGTAGCGCCCGATGCGCACGTCGCAGTAGCTGGCGCCCGCTTTGGTGGCGGTATTCATCGCCGCATCGGCCAGCGATTTCTTGAACGCGACCGCAACTGGGCTCATCAACTCATCGGCAGCGATCGCGTTGCCGTAGATCGGAATCAGCATGGCGCCCGCAGCGCCGCCGCCGATTTTAAGGAAAGTACGTCGTTCCACTTTTACTCCAGATTTTTTAAACTGCGTCAGACAGCGACGTGAAATTGAAATCGCGGACCTTCATCGGCGGGATCGCCATCGCGAATGGGGATTCATCGCCGCCGATGATCTGCGGCTTGCCGATTTCGTCAATATTGTTCAGCATCGTGACCGGGCTTTCATTGAAGCGGAAGTTCTTGATCGGATGCTTGATCTTGCCGTTCTCGATATAGAAGGTGCCGTCGCGCGTGAGTCCCGTCAGCAGAACCGATTGCGGATCGACCATGCGGATGTACCAGGTACGCGTGACCAGTACGCCCTTCTTGGTGTTCGCGATCAGTTCCGCGGTCGACTTGCTGGTGCCGGCCATGATGATGTTCCCCGGCGTGCCCACAGGGCGCACTCCCTGCTTCTTCGCCCAGAACAGCGAGTAGTCGAGCGCGGCGACCTTGCCGTCCTTGATCAGCGCCATGCGCTCGCGCGGCAGCATGGTGCGCTGGTCCCACGGCAGCACCGGCACGTCCGGATTCCACGGGTCGGCCCAGATATTGACCTGTTCGTCGAACAGCTTTTCGCCAAGGCGCGTGCCGCCGCCTTTTTTTGACAGGAAGCTGCGGCCTTCGTCGGCGCGGCGGGCGTCGAAGCCGCCGAACATGTAGCCGAGCAGGTCGGACGTGGCGGCAGGCTCCAGGATGACGGTGTAGCGGCCCGGCTCCAGCGCCTTGGCGTCGACCGAACGGAGTGCCTTTTCAATGGCGACATCGGACGCTTCGCGCGCGTCGAAACGCGCGATGTCGTTGGCCGAACGCTTGACCCAGCCCGAACCGCGTCCGTCTTCGGTACGCACGGTGCAGGTGAAATCAAGGCCGGTTTCGCCCTGGTGCCCAAAGACGCCGTTTGAGTTGGCGATGGTCTGGAATGAGGTCTTATCGGTGAAGAAACCTGCAGCCACCAGCTTGCTCTTGCGGCTCGCCTCGATGCTGTAGGCCGCAACCTGGGCGCGGAACTCAGGATCGATGGCAGCGGTTTTGGCGTTGAAGGTGTCGGTCGCGCGGAACGCCTGCTTGCTGACGGCCGGCACGAACTCCGGGTTCTCCGGCGCGAGGCGCGCCAGGTCTTCGGCGCGGCGCACGACTTTTTCGAGCGACTTATCGTCGAACTCGTTGATGGTGGCGGTACCCTGTTTTTTGCCGAAGGCGACCTGCACCACCAGCTGGGTATCTTCAACCAGGCCCGCGGTCGATACGTTATTGCGCGCGTAGCGGATATTGCCGGTGCGGCTACCCGCGATGCTCACGCTGCATTCATCTGCTTTCGACAGCGACATCACGCGGTCGCAGATTCGCTTGGTTTCTTCGGAATTCAGAAGTTTCATGTTGGTCCTTGCCTTAGCCGATCTTGCGAGCGGTGTTGATCACGTTGATGCCGTTGAAGCGCGTGGTGCTCGATCCGTGCGAGACGGTACTGGACTGGCTCGGCTGGCCCTTCCCGTCGAAGAAGGAACCGCCCATGCGCCAGTCGCTCTCATCGCAGATAGCTGAGCACGCGGTCCAGAACTCCTGCGTATTCGACTGGTAGGCCACGTCTTCGAGCGGTGCGACGATCTTGCCGTCCTTGATCTCGTAGAACAGCTGGCCGCCGAACTGGAAGTTGTAGCGCTGCTGGTCGATCGAGAACGAACCGTCGCCAACGATGTAGATGCCCTTCTTGACGTCCTTGATCATTTCGTCCGGCGTCAGCTTCTTCTTGCCGGCTTCGAGCGAGATGTTCGGCATGCGCTGGAACTGCACGCTGCTCCAGCTGTCGGCGTACGAACAGCCGTGCGATTCTTTTTCGCCGATCATGTGGGCCTGGTCGCGCGTGGCCTGGTAATTGACCAGGATACCGTCGCGGATGATGTCCCAGCGCTTGGTCGGCACGCCTTCGTCGTCGTAGCCGACCGCGCCCAGCGACCCCGGGACCACCTTGTCGGCGACGATGTTGACGCGCTCGGCGCCGTACTTGAATTTCTTCGTCCGCCACTTGTCGATGGTGGCGAAGCTGGTGCCCGCGAAGTTCGCTTCGTAGCCCAGCACGCGATCGAGTTCGGTCGGGTGGCCGACCGATTCGTGGATGGTCAGCCACATGTGTTCAGGCGAGAGCACCAGGTCGTATTTGCCCGGCACGACCGATTTCGCGGTGAGCTTCTCTTTGGCCTGGCGCCCGCATGCGCGCGCGTCCTCAATCAGGTCATACGAATTCTTGTACAAGGTGCAAACGCCGCCTGCGGCCTTGATCTTGTCTTCAGGACGCGCGTCGAGATATTCGTAGCCCATGCCGACCGGCGAGGAAAGGCCCTGGCGCGAACGGAATTTGTTGGTCGCTTTGTCGACCGCGGTCGCGAACACCGGCATCCACATGCGGTGCACGTCCTGGTCGATGTACGAGCCGTCGGTAGAAGCGAAGTACTTCTGCTGGTTCACCTGGAACATCAGCGACTGCATGAAGTTGGCGCCGCCATCAAGGCCCGCCTTGTTCGCCGCGATCAGCAACTCGGTTTTCTCTTTGATCGGAATGGCGCGCCAGTCCTTCTTGATCGGCGTGGCCCACTTCACTTCGCCGACGCCCTTGACCGGCGCAAGGCGCACTGGCTCTACCTGCAACTTGGCGTTGGCCTTGGCGATGGCGACCGCCTGGCGGGCCGCGGCAGCCACCGAGTCCGGCGACATGTCGCTGGTCGCGGCGAAGCCATAGGCGCCATTGCAGATCACCCGCACGCCGACACCAGCCGACTCGGTGTTGGTGACGTTTTCGACGTTCAGGTCGCGCGTCGTGATGAACTGGTTCAGGTAGCGGCCGATGCGCACGTCGCAATAGCTGGCGCCGGCCGCGGTGGCCGCGTTGAGGGCCGTATCGGCCAGCGTCTTCTTGAATTTGTCCGCGAGGGGGCTGAGTAGATCGTCAGCTGCGACAGCGTTGCCGAAGATTGGTACCAGCATCGTACCGAGGGCCAGGCCGCTGATGTTGAGGAAAGCACGTCGTTCCATAGAATCTCCAAATACTCCCGGGGGAAGCTGCTCGGCATGCACACGCCGGCCGCTCTCATTGTAAGTACAGACATCGACTGCAAAATCATTTCGCTGGTTAGAGCAGCAGAAACCTTACCAGCAAAATGTTGAGTTGAACACGCAAAGTTTGTGCCATTTGCTAAGTGGTTGATTCCATAAACAACGCGCGTTAGCAACAGGTGTCCGGACTGTCCGGATGGCCGTCCGCAAGCGCGCGCGGACAGTATGTACGTGGCCGGCGGCGGGCGCGCCGCGCCTTCGTGTATGCATATTAGAATGCGCTTGACCCGCGCCGACGCTTACCCGATCATCGCCGGGCATCCAACCATCTTGGGAGACATACGAACATGAAAAAAATGATCCTGGCCGCGGTATTGGCCGCCTCCGCAGCCGCTGGCGCAGCCCACGCGGACGACGCGCTCAAGGCCGCCATCGCCGGCAAGCACCGCGCGCCTGCCAACGTCGCGCGCGACGCGGCACGCCACCCGTACGAGACCCTGACCTTCTTCGGCATCAAGCCGACCATGACCGTGGTGGAGCTGTCGCCTGGCGGCGGCTGGTACACCGAGATCCTGGCGCCCTACCTGCGCGACAAGGGCAAGCTGATTGGCGCCGGCGAATCGCCGGAATCGGCCAAGCCGGGCGCGCGCCGTTACGCCGAGAACTTCACCAAGAAGCTGGCGTCGGACAGCGCGGTGTTCGGCAAGGTGCAGCGCGGCGTGTTCGAACCTCCGACGACCTACAACATCGCACCGGCAGGCAGCGCCGACATGGTGCTGACCTTCCGTAACCTGCACAACTGGACTTCGGCCGGCGACGACAAGGTCAAGGAGACCTTCGCCAAAGTGTACGAGACCTTGAAGCCGGGCGGCGTGTTCGGCTTCGTCGATCACCGCCTGCCGGAATCGCGTCCTGCTGCAAACAACGGCTACGTGCACGAGTCGTACGTCATCAAGATGGCCGAGAGCGTCGGCTTCAAGCTGGCCGGCAAATCGGAAATCAATGCGAACCCGAAGGACACCGCCGACCATAACAAGGGCGTGTGGGCGCTGCCGCCAACGCTGGCGAACAAGGAAGTCGACCGCGAGAAGTACATGGCGATCGGCGAGAGCGACCGCATGACGCTCAAGTTCGTAAAGCCCTAAGCTTTAATCCTGTCCCGACATTCCCGGCGCCTGCCGGGAATGTCGTTTTGGGGGCACCGACTTACGTTAGAATCAGCTCACCGACATCACCAGAACAAAAAACATGACGATCACCCGCATCATCGCAGCCGCCATCCTCGCCGCCGCCAGCTTCGCCGCCAGCGCACAAGCGCCGGCCGCTCCAGCCGCGGCCGCAGTCCCTGCCGTCATTCCGGCCAACCTCGAAAACTCGGTAGTCAAGGTATTCACCACGCTGCGCCGGCCCGACCTGTTCAAGCCATGGAGCAAAGCGGCGCCGCAGGACGTGACCGGATCGGGCGTCGTCATCGAGGGCAAGCGGATCCTGACCAACGCGCA
This sequence comes from Telluria sp., assembly GCA_036402435.1. GTDB lineage: Bacteria > Pseudomonadota > Gammaproteobacteria > Burkholderiales > Burkholderiaceae_D > Telluria_A. The sequence goes on from DASWSX010000053.1 coordinate 31,441, forward strand.
CGTGGTCGGCTACGCCAGCCGCGTCGAAATCCAGGCCAGCCAGTCGGGCAACAAGATAGGCGCAACCGTTGTGGCGCTCGCGCGCGGCATTGACCTCGCGGTGCTCAAGCTCGACGACGAATCGTTCTTCGACACCCATGCGCCAGTGGCGCGCGCCAACGTGCTGCCGGGCGTACGCGATACCGTACTCGCCTATGGCTATCCGACCGGCGGCAATTCGCTGTCGATCACCAAGGGCATCGTCTCGCGCATCGAGTTCGTCAACTATAGCTACGGCACCGCCGGGCTGCGCATCCAGATCGACGCAGCGATCAACCCTGGCAACAGCGGCGGGCCGGTGATCGGCGACGACAAGATGATCGGCCTGGCCTATGCCACCGGCGCCAATGTGCAGAACATGGGCTTCATCGTTCCGAACGAGGAAATCGATATCTTCCTGCGCGACGTGGCCGATGGCCGTTATGACGGCAAGCCGGTCATGCTTGACTATATCCAGACGCTGGAGAATCCGGTACTGCGCCAGTTCCTGAAGGTCGACAAATCGGTGGAAGGCGCGGTTGTGCAGGGCCCGCACCAGAAGGACGGTCCGCTGAAGGAATGGGACATCATCACCCACATCGGCGACAGCCCGATCGACAACCAGGGCATGGTCAAGCTCGGATCCAACCTGCGCGTGCGCTTCCAGTACCGCGTGCAGCAGCTGGTCAAGAACGGCAAAGTGCCACTGACGGTGGTCCGCGCCGGCAAGCCGATGCAGGTGCATCTGCCGGTGGGCGGCGAGCGAAAGATGCTGATCCCCGACCTGGACGGCGGCTATCCGTCGTACTTCATCTACGGTCCGGTGGTGTTCTCGCGCGCGACCGCCGAATTCGTCGGCGCGCTCGGCTCGAACCTGGCCGGCATCAATGCACTGAGCTTCATCGGCAATCCGCTGATCACACGCCGTGGCGACGAGCCGGACGCGCAGCGCGAGGAGCTGGTCGTGGTCAGCGCTCCCTTCTTCCCGCACAAGCTGAGCACCGGCTACAGCAACCGTTTCACCTCGGTGATCTACTCGATCAATAAAACACCGGTGCGCAGCCTGGCCCATCTGGTCGCGACATTGCGCGATCTCAAGGATGACCTCGTGGTGATCCATTTCGACCAGCGCGCCGGCGAAACCATCGTGTTCCCGCGCAAGGAAATGCTCGCCGCCACTGAATCGATCCTGTCTGACAACGGAATTCGCCTGCAGGGCAGCGCCGACATGATGGACGTCTGGAATGGTAAAACGCCGGTCAAACGATAGACTCGCGAATCTTGATAAACTTGCGAAACTCTGCTAAGTTGGAGCTATCTGACCGGGAGGACTTATGGCTGGCTGGGCTGAGCAATTCGTTGAGCGTTTTACGCACGAAGTAGAAGAAAGGCTGGCGCCGTCGCTGCCCGGCGCGGGGCGCGAAGCCCTTGCCGCCGCGGCGCAGCAGGCCTTTGACGCCACCGTGTTTGCGCTGAACCGGCCGCAACCGCCTGGCGCCAGCCTCCCCGTCACCCGCCTGCGCGCCGCCGATGTCGTGGCGCAAGGGCTGGCCTCGATGTCCCAGGCCACGCTGTATCGCGCGCTGGAACAGCGGCGTTTCTACAGCACCACGCCGCGCGGCAAGACAATCGGGCGATTATTTCCAGCGTGGCAGTTCGTCGACCCGGTGCCCGAACTCATCGGCGCCATTCTCGAGCAGCTGTCGACCCTTCCCGGCAGCCAGCTCCATGCGTTCTGGGTCACCCGCGCCGAGGAACTAAACGATCTCAGCCCGGCAGAAGTCCTCGCCGGAATCCCTTTTGAAACCACAACATCGTTGCACCCAAGTCAACGCGCGCTGCTCGACCAGCCAACCGTTGTACGCCAGCAAAAAATATCGGAGTTTGCGCAGCAACAGTCTGCCGGAAAGGCAGGCATCATAAGCTAGTTGGATGCCGCTCAAACCGCCCGCCGCACCCGCTCACATTGCCAGGCGCCTGCCGCCGCTGGCGCTCCTGCACGACACCCTGCTTTCACACGTCCAGACGATCGACGCCGGCACCGCGATGACGCGGGCGGCGTGGAACAACGCGTCGATCCTGCCGGCGCGGGTCGACCGCACCTACCGCTTCGGGCCGCCGGCAGTGCTGCGCGGCGCCGACGGCTGCTTTCCATTCCACTGGATTTATGCGGCCGACGACGAGTTCACGGCCGCGTGGGAAGCGGGTCTGTGCCTGAACGACGCCGAGCAGCCGGGGACCTTCTATATCGAACGCGGGGCTAAGACGGCGCTGATCGCCACGCTCGCATTCCGCGTGCCGATCAAGCTGGTGGACCTCAACGGACTGGCGTCGAGCAAACTGGGGATCTTCGACGAGATATCGAACTGCGACCACGAGTGGTGCCAGTGGTTTGGCTGCCTGGTCGACCAGGTGATCGATGGCCAGGACGGGCGTATCCACGGCATGTTGTACCCATCGCGAAAGCACCGTGGCCACGACGCCATCGCGATCTCGTCGCGGGCGCTGGGCCAGCTGGCGCCGCTGGCCGAGGTCAGCGTGCGCCACTTCGGCAGCACCGCCGCGTACCAGGCATTGCGGTCCGACCGCTGCTGCCTGCCGCCGCCGTGATTTACTCCTTTGCCTTTTCCTTCTTCACCGGCGTGAACGACAGGTCCGCGAAGTCGTAGCTGAAGTCCGTCTGCGACGACACCGGCGCCATCTTCATGCGCTCGATGCTGCCGTCCGGGTTCAGCGAGAACGTCACGTACGCGTCGGCGTTGAAGTTACGCTCCTTCCAGCGCACGATGAAGGTATCGTGCTGGAAGTGTTCGAGTTCTCCGGTCAGGTCCGGCGTCTTCGAGAAGCTCATCACGCGCTTCTTGCCTTCCGGGCGGATCGTCACCAGGCCATACCACGCGTCCTTGTACTCGCCATCGTAGGACGCGATCGGCAGCGAAGGCTGCGACTTTCCGGCGCGTGTCGCACTGGCTTTCTTCTGGGCCGCGAGGTCCTTCTCGTATGCTTCCTTTTCCATGTCGCCAATGACCTTGATCCAGTCGGTCGGCGCGACGCCCATGTACTGGTCCAGCAGGCGGTACTGCAGCGCGCTGAGCGAGCCGCCGCTTTCGGCGTTGGTCAGGATTGCGATGCCGAGTTTTTCTTCCGGGACGAGCAGCACGCGCGAGTAGAAACCCTGCAGCGCGCCGCCGTGCATCGCGATCTTGCGGCCCTTGTAGTCGCGCAGCTGGAAGCCGAGGCCATAAGCGTAGAAGTTCGGGCGCGTGGCCGCCAGCGCAGGCTTCGGCTCGGAGATCTTGATCGGCGTTTGCGCGGTCCACATCTCGCGGCTCTGCTTCTCGCTGAACAGGCGCACGTCCTTGCCGCTGGCATCCTTGCCGATGCGGCCCTGGTCGAGCAGCACGTTCATCCAGCGCGCCAGGTCCTCGGCGTTGGTGTTGATGCCGACCGCACCGACCGCGTTCGCCACCGGCATCGCCTTCACCGGCGCTGCCTTGCCGTTGATTTTGCTGTGCGCGTTCGAGACGTTGGCGTTGCCCGCATTTTCGGCAAGGCTGGTGGTGGTCGTGTTCATCCCGACCGGCTTGAGGATGCGCTCGCGTACCGCGTCGCCCCACGATTTGCCGGCCTTCTGCGCGATGATTTTGCCGGCGACGATGTACAGCAGGTTGTCGTAGGCATAGCTGTTGCGGAAGCTGGTCGCCGGACGGATGTACTGCAGGCGCTCGATGATTTCGTCGGTGGTGAATTGCGTCGTCGGCCACCATAGCAGGTCGCCCGCGCCGAGGCCAAGGCCGCTGCGGTGGACCAGCAGGTCGCGCACGGTCATCTCGTGGGTGACGTAGGCGTCGTACATGCGGAAGTCGGGCAGGTGCTTGGTGACCGGGTCGTCCCATGCCAGCTTGCCTTCGTCGACAAGCATGGCCAGCGCGGCGGCGGTGAAGGCTTTGGAGTTCGACGCGATCTCGAAGATCGTCTTGCCGTCGACCGGCGCCGGCTCGCCCAGCTTGCGCACGCCGAAGCCCTGCGTGGCCACGACCTTGCCGTCCTTGACGATGGCGATCGCAATGCCTGGCACATCGAAGGTAGCCATGGTGCGTTTGACGTCGGCCGCCAGGTCATAGGCAGCCGCCTGCGCGGCAGGCGCCGCAACTGGCGTAGCAGGGGCCTGGGCGAAGGCGCCGACGGCGCTGAATGCGAGCAGCATCGCTGCTGCGAGGTGGTTCATGTTGTGCACTGACTTCATCCTTATTTGCTGGTCATCTGTTTATCGACGCTTTTCTGCGTAGCCGGGTGATAGCGTTCGCGCGCCTTCTTGTACACGCCGTCGGCCCATGCCTTGTCCTGCGGGTTCTTGCGCAGCGCGGTATAGAGCGGCACCACGAACTTCTGGCGGCCCACGCTCAGGAGGAAGGTCTCGAGCGCGGGACGGATGTCGCGGTAGCCCGCATTGACAGACGCGCGGTAAAAGCGGAACGCCACTTCGTTGTTACCGGTTCCGGACAGGCTGAATGCCTTGTCGAGTTCCTTGAGCTGGGCGACGGTCGCCTTTTCGTCGATATCGTTCAGGAACTTCATCCACTCGGTAGCCGTCCACTTTTTCGTATCGAGCTGCGCGGCCTTCACTTCGCCCTTGAGCCACGCATCGCGGGTGGCGTTCAGCGCGGCGAGGCGCTGCGAAACGGCGCGCGTGGCGCTGGCCGGAATGCCAGGGCCGTACAGCCACTCTTCCAGTTCGGCTTCGGACAGCACCTTCGGATGCTTCTCCAGCAGGTTCTTGCGCAGGTAGCTGACAAACTGCTCGGTCGTCACGCTCTGGAACGCGTGCTGGTCGAACCAGCCGCGCAGGAACGGATCGAACACGGCGCGGCCGGCGCGCTGCTCGAGCGTGCGCAGGAACCAGGCGCCTTTTGGATAAGCCAGTGCATCGTCGGTGTAATGCTGCGACGAGGTGTCCGGGTGCTTCGTGATCAGCGCCTGCTTTGCGGGCGCGATGTCGGCCAGCGACGTCAGCGCCTCTTCCTGCTCGAGCTGCAGGTTCATGGTTGCCACCTCTTCGCCGTAGATCTTCTCGAGGATGCGGGTGGTGACGTAGGTAGTGAAGCCTTCGTTGAGCCACCAGTGCTTCCACGACGCGTTGGTGACCAGGTTGCCGGACCAGCTGTGCGCCAGTTCATGCGCGATCAGGTCGACCAGGCTGCGGTCGCCCGCGATCATGGTCGGGGTCAGGAAGGTCAGGCGCGGATTCTCCATGCCGCCGATCGGGAACGATGGCGGCAGCACCAGCATGTCGTAACGTCCCCACCGATACGGGCCGTACAGCGACTCGGCTGCTTCGACCATTTTCTCGGTATCGGCCAGCTCGTACGCGGCAGCCTCGATGCGTTTCGGCTCGGCGTACACGCCGGTGCGCGGGCCGAGAGTGCGTGCGTCGATCTCGCCGATCGCGATGGCCAGCAGGTAGGACGGAATTGGCTGCGGCATCGTGAAGCGCCAGCCGCCCTTGCCGGTGGCTTTTGGATCGTTATCGGCGCTCATCACGACGCGCAGGCCCTCGGGCGCTTCGATGCGCGCGGTATAGGTAAAGCGCACCGCAGGCGTATCCTGCAGCGGCACCCACGAACGGGCTTCGATGTTCTGCGACTGGCTGAACATGTACGGGCGCTTGCCGGACATGGTCTGCACCGGCGAGAGCCACTGCAGCGCGGTCGCGGTTGGGGCGGTGCGGTAATGGATGCGCACCTTCTGCGGCTGGCCGGACAGCTTGAGGTGCATCGCCTGGCCCTTTTCGGCGTCGCGCTTGCCGAAGCTGTAAGGCACCGGCTTCCACGCGCCTTTCGCGTCCTGCGCTTCGACCTTCGAGACCGACAGGTCGCGCGTGTCCAGGTCGAGCGTGCGCGCCGACTTGTCGACCCAGTCCAGCGACAGTTCAGCGAAGCCGGCCAGCGTCTTCTTCGTGAAGTCCGCCTTCAGGTCCATGTGCAGGGCGCTGGTCTTCACCTGGTCGTAGCGCGCATAGCTAAGCGGGTCGAGCGCGAGCGCGAGGGCGCTGCACTGGGCGAGGATGGCGGCAGCGGCTACCCGCAGGAAGGTCATGTTGGTCATCGGCGTCTCTGTATGGTGCGAGGGCGGCGCGCCCCCGGGCCGGAAGAGAATATCACTTCCGGCAGCGCTGCGAAAGCACGCGGCACAGCGGGCCGCCCGTATTTACCGAATGCCCTGATATGATCCGTCCTTTGTCCAGCCACTGATCAATGGAAGCCTTCCTCATCTCCACCGGCATCGTCGCCCTTGCCGAAATCGGCGACAAGACGCAGCTGCTCGCTTTTCTGCTCGCCGCAAAATTCCGCAAACCGGTTCCGATTGTGCTTGGCATCCTGGTGGCCACGCTGGCCAACCACGCCTTCGCCGCGGCGCTGGGCGCGTGGATCAACACGATGATGGGGCCCGACGTGATGCGGTGGGTGCTCGGCATCTCGTTCCTCGTGATGGCCGGATGGACGCTCATTCCCGACAAGCTCGATGACGAAGAAAGCAAGCTTGGAAAATACGGCGTATTCGCCACCACGCTGGTCGCGTTCTTCATCGCCGAGATGGGCGACAAGACCCAGATCGCGACGGTGGCCCTGGCCGCGCGCTACGAGGCGGTGATCGCGGTGGTAGCCGGGACGACGGTCGGCATGATGATCGCGAACGTCCCTGCGGTGTATTTCGGCGAGCGGATCGCCAACAAGGTGCCGCTCAAGCTAGTGCACGGCATCGCCGCCGCGCTGTTCGCCGCGCTCGGCGTCGCCACCCTCCTCGGCGCCGGCAAAAGCTTCGGTTTCTAGCTCTAAGATTTCCGGAAATCGGGGTCAGACCACCATTAAATGGAACATTCCATTTAATGGTGGTCTGACCCCGATTCTAGGAAACTAATTCTGGGTTACCCAGACTGGGGCGGACCACAGGATTTTGCCGTCGTCCTGCGTGATGCGCGCGTAGTAGAAGTGCTCGCCCGGTGCCGGCGTAATCGTCGCCTCGGCGGTCGAAGCGACTTCGCTGACCGTCCCGTTGCGCCCCGGGACACCTTCGATGATCGATACGCTCGCAACCGAACGCCCCTCGCTGTTGGCGTAATTGGCCAGCAGCTTGAGTGGCCCGCTGTTGGTAAAGCGCGATCCCATCACCCGCCCGTTCGCAGTCAGTACCAGTTGCGAGTTCTTGTCCATCGTCGCAAACACTCGCCGTGCCTTCAGCGCTTCGATAAAGCTCGCTTGCGTCAACGCCGTCCCATTCGGGATCAGCACGCCCGTGCGGTTTGTGTACGAGGCGCCCCAGTTGGCGCAGTGGTTGTCCTGGTTGCTGCTGAACGCGATGTGAAATCCGGCTTCGAGCGCCTTGTTGCAGGCCATCTCGTAATTGCTGCGCCGCGTTTCGCCTTCCGACGTGTTGGTGGAAAACGCCGCGGTGTTGAGCACCTCGCATAACGCCATCGCTTCGTCGCCGTCCTTCGTGTAGCCCAGCGCGACGCCGTCGACGTTGAACTGGCCACTGAACGAAGGGTGATTGAACTGGCCGATCCAGCCGCGCCGGCGCATCAGCGAATACAAGCCGGCGTAGTCGCCCTTCGCAGTGAGCGTGTCGCCAAACAACTGGCCGTTCGCGTCGCGTTCCCACCCCAGCAGCTCGGGCGCGTTGAGGATGTTCATATGGCCACCGTTGTTGATGACGCCCCACTCCAACCCGTACAGCGCGAGGAAACCAGGATTGGCTTCGCTGAAACCGGCCGCCGCCGCGAGGCCGCTCTGGTACAGCGCTTTCGCCGCGTCCGTGCTCGATTCAGGATTGGCGCCATCCGATCCGTCGTACATGTGGTTGTGCTCCGACGCCATCAGCATGTCCAGGCCCCGCGCGCGCGCATAGCCGTACGCTTCGAGCGGTCCTTGCGCGCCGCCCTGCGGCGCCTGCGCCCCCTTGCAGCTGGCGAGGTCTCCGCCGCCGTCGCTGTGGTTGGTCTGGCTGTGCAGGTTGGCGAAGTAGACGGTGTATGGCAGCGATGCCGCCGCTGGCGCCGCCGTCGGCCGCGCCCCGCCGCGCGCCGCTGTTGATGCGGGCCCGGTGGCCATCGCGCCGAAAGGCGGCATCGCGGCCGCCCCGGGTTTGCCGAGCACGATATCCCAGGATTGTTCGACCACCTCACTGCGCGACGTTGCGCGCATCCTCACGCGGTACACGCCGTCCAGCATCGACGCACTGCTGCGCCGCCCGCCCCACCTGACGCTAACCGTCTCCGGCCTGCCCTTCAGCCGGAGGGCGCCACGCCAGTGCCGCACAACCTTCCCCGACGGCGCCACCAGCTCGATACGCCAGCCTACCGGCTGGTTCGCCGCCGCCATCGGGTAGTCGAAGTTCAGCGTGAAGGTGCGCGCGCCGCTCATTCCGGCCCGGTACGGCGCGTGCAGCGTGGCGGCGAACTCCCGGTGATCGGATACCGATGCCGCCGCCGGCGCGGCAGCCGTGGCCAACATCAGCGTGCATAGAAGATTTCGGACGTGACTCGAGCGCATGGCATTCCCCGCGAGGCAGTTGCGTTATTGCCATCTTCGCAACTTCAGAGAGAGGGAACATGACCTCGACAATTGAATCGGGTCAATTAATTAGTGTCTGATTGACAAAAATTAAGCGAAAGAAAGTTCGATTTTCCAGGCGGGAAATCGACCGTGCCGCTTAGTGCCGGACGCGCCTGTCGGGATGCGTTTCGGCCAGCGCGAGGCCGCCGCCAAGGTGCCAGGCCTGCGCGTAGCCGGCCCGGTGCAGGCACTGAGCGGCGCGCTGGCTGCGGATGCCGAGGCGGCAGATGAATATCAGCGGCCGCGAGTCGACACGCAGCCATTGGGCCAGGTGCGACGGCAGGCAGGAGAGCGGTACGTTGAGCGCGGCCCGGCCATGCAGCACCTGGATTCCGGCCTCGTGCTCCCACGGGTCGCGCACGTCGATCAGCAGCGCGTCGGGGCGCTCGCGGAAGAAGCGGTCAAGCTCGCTCGCCTGCAGCTCCATGGATACAGCTGGTGTAGCGGATCGCGCGCCGGTGTGGAGCGTCGTGCAGACGAGATTGGCCAGGTCCTGCGAGGGGCAGACGATGGTTTCACCGTTCAGCAGCGCCGTCATGCGCTGCACGGCGTCATGCGGCATCTCCGACGGCGTGGCGCCGGTGAACGCGAACCGCACGTCGGCCGCATGTAGCGTGCCGCCGCGGTTCGCGCCGAGCAGGTAGCTTTGCGCGGCGCCGCCGTCTTGCGGCACGCGCGCGAGCACTTGTCCGCCGAGCGCGATGCCGTCGGTTTGCGTTCCGTCTTCGAGGCCGATGCTGCCGCCGCCCGTCGGCCAGCCGAAAGGATCGGCAGCGTCGACGAAGTCGACCTGGGCGCCGAGGAGCGTTGCAAGTGCGGCCCGCACGGAAGGCGAGTCGCCACAGCCGCTGGTGCCAATGATGCCGCGTACGCGGTAGCCGCCCGAACGGATCATCGATGCGATTCGTTCGCCGAGCGATTCGATGGGGTCGATGACGACGCAGCTTCGGCTTGCCTCGTCGAGCGCAAGCCAGGTGCTGGCGCCATCGCGGCCGAGGCGGATCACGTCATGTCCCACTCCGTGGCGCAGCGCGGGCGGCACCAGCCCGCCTTTGCGCATCGCGCGGCCGCAGTGGGCGATGCGCTCACACGCGGCGTCGATGAATGCGTCGTCCACCGCCGGGCCGAACGACAGGCGCACCGCCGACGCGCAGCGCCAGTCGGCTAGTCCCATCGCCTCAAGCACGTAGCTTGGTGCGGCTTTCGCGGCGGAGCATGCCGAACCGGCGCTCACGCGCATGCCGGCCGCATCGAACACGTCGAGAAGGTCGCGGCCCGACAGGCCAGCGACGGAGAAGTTGATTGTCGTCGGCAGCGACAACTCCAGCGGCGTATTGAAGACGATGCCCGGCAGCGCTTCGCGCAGGCTGGCGACGATGCGCTCGCGGTACGCGTGCAGCTGCGCGGGCGTGCGGAACGTGTCGCCGGATTCGAGCGCGGCAAGGACCGCGCCAAAGGCCGCGATGCCGGCCATGTTCTCGGTGCCGGAGCGCTGCCCGTCCTCCTGTCCGCCCCCCGCCATCAAGGCCGTGTAAGGAGCGCCTTCGCGCACGTACAGCATGCCGATGCCTTTCGGCGCGTACAGTTTGTGGCCGGAGAACGGGGCGTAATCGATGCGCGTGCTTTCCAGCGCCAGCGCCAGCTTGCCGAGCGCCTGGACGCTGTCGACCATCCAGTAGGCCTTGCTGGCGGAGACGCGCAAGGCTTTTTCGATGGCCGCCAGGTCCGAGATGGCGCCTGTTTCGTTATTCGCAGCCATCGTGCAGACCATCGCGGCGCGCGGCGCCAGCTGGCGCAGTATGTCAAGGCGGTGGCGGCCTTCGCCATCGACCGGCAGTGCGCGCAGGGTCAGGCCGGTGCCGAGCAGGCGGTTCCAGTGCGCCAGCGCTTCCGGCACGGCCTTGTGTTCTGTTTCGCCGTACAGCAGCAGGTCGCCGACCGGTTCGCCGGCTGCCTGGCGCTCGCGCACCGCGCACAGCGCCGACAGCACCGCCGTCTGGATGCCTTCGGTGGCCCCGCTGGTGAAAATGATGCGTCCCGCGCCCGCTCCAATCATCCGCCGCGCGCGCTCGCGAACACCGTCGAGCAGCACCCGTGCACGCAGGCCGGTGGCATGGCCGCTACTCGGATTGCCGTAGCAGGTGCCCATGGCGTCGGCGGCAGCTGCGATGGCCGCTGGAAGGACAGGCGAAGTGGCGTTGGCGTCGAGGTAGATGTCGTGACTCATGGGGCAGCGGTGCGGATGTTCGGATTGGCCTCTATATTAGCCATCAAGCCGAGTGAAGGCATTCCAAAATGTGCTATTTCTGGCTAGAATAAAGAATGAATATTCTCTTTTATCGGATTTTATAGCATGAATGATCTAGATAAGTACGACTACGCGATACTCTCCGTTCTGCAGGGGGATGCTACGCTGTCCATCGCCGAGTTGGCCGAAAAGATCGGGCTGTCCGCCACGCCATGCTGGAAGCGCGTCAAGCGGCTGGAGGAGGAAGGCCACATCGAGAGCCGCGTCGCGCTCGTCAACCGCCGCAAGGTCGGCCTGCCGGTGACGGTGTTCGTCAGCGTGCGCACCGGCGACCATGATGAAAAGTGGCTGAAGAATTTCGCCGCCGCCGTCGTCAACCTGCCCGAAGTGCTCGAGTTCCACCGCATGAGCGGCGACGTCGACTACCTGCTCAAGGTGGTCACCACCGACATCGACGGCTACGACCGTTTTTACAAGAAGCTGATCAAGGCGGCGCGCCTGTCGGGCGTGTCGTCGGCCTTCTCGATGGAGCAGATCAAGTACAGCACCGCCCTGCCGCTTGAACTGGTGTCGCATGGCCTGCCGGGGTGACATTTGGCCACACATTCCGGCAATGAATCGTGCGATCATTGCCGCTCTGAGAAATTGAAGGAGACATACATATATGCCGTCACGTACATACATGCTGCCACTCGCCGCCGCTGCCTTGCTATTCGCATCCCAGGCCGCAGGAGCCCAGGAAGTCGTCAAAATCGGCGTCAGCGGGCCGCTGTCGGGCGCTAACGCTTTCGCCGGCAAGGACAATGAAAACGGCGTCCGCCTCGCGATCGAAGAACTGAACGCCAGGAAGATGAAAGTGGGCGGCAAGGTCGTCACCTTCGCGCTCAGCTCCGAAGACGACCAGGGCGACCCGAAGGCTGGCGTCTCGGTGGCGCAGAAGTTCGTCGACAACGGCGTCAAGTTCGTGCTCGGCCCATACAACTCGGGCGTGGCGATTCCGGCTTCACGCGTGTACAACGAAGCGGGAATCCTGATGTCGACCGTCGGCACCAATCCGAAGGTGACGCAGTCGGGCTACAAGACGGTGTTCCGCATCGTCGCCAGCGACACCCAGGTGGGATCGTCGGTCGCCGACTACGCGGCCAAGCACCTGAAGGTTAAAACCGTCGGCGTCATCGACGACCGCACCGCCTTCGGCCAGGGCATCGCGATGGAGTTCATCAAGAAGGCCAAACGCTCCGGCGTGAAGGTGGCGGCGCATGAATTCACGACCGACAAGGCCACCGATTTCGCCGCGATCCTCACTTCGCTGAAGGCCAAAAAAGTCGATGCGATTTTCTTCGGCGGCTACGCGCCGCAGGGCGCGCCGATGGTGCGCCAGATGCGCCAGCTTGGCCTGAATGCCAAACTGCTCGGCGGCGATACGCTGTGCAGCCCCGAAATGGCGAAGCTGGGCGGCGATGCCGTCGGCGAGAACGTGCTGTGCGCCCAGGGCGGCGCGATCCTTGAAAAGCAGGCCGGCGGCCCAGCCTTCAAGGCCAGCTACAAAAAACGCTTCAAGCAGGAGCCGGACGTCTACGCAGCGCCTTTCTACGACCAGATGATGTTCATCGCGCAGGCAATCCGCGCGACCAATTCGACCGACCCGTCGGTCGTCGGCACTGCGCTGCATTCGACCAGCTACAAAGGCGTGGTCGGCAATTACGCATATGACGATGCCGGCAACATGAAGAAGTCGACGGTGACGATCTACACGTTCCGCAACGGCGCACTGGCACCGCTGGCGAGCTACTGATGCGCACGCGCCTCCTGATTGCAGCTGCACTTGCGTGCAGCGCGCCTTCGCACGCCGCCGCCCCCGCCCTCGCCCCGCTGACGCCGCCCATGGCGGCGTTCGCCCCGTCGCAACAGGCGATGCCGGCACTGATCCAGCGCTATCAGTTGGATCACGCCAGCATGTCGCTCCTCTACACAGTCCGCAATGGCGCCGGCCGCTCCGAAGAATTCAGGCGTTTCTACCGCGACTGGCTGGCCGCCCTCGATACGCTGCCGTTCGATTCATACGGAGTTGAAGACCGCATCGACTGGGTCATGCTGCGCAACCAGATCGAATTCGAACTGCGCGAACAGGCCGACCTGGACGCGCGCTACCGCGAGGCCGAGCCGCTGGTGCCGTTCGCACGCCCGCTGATCGACCTGGCCGAAGCGCGCCGCCTGATGCAGGCGCAGGATGGACGCGCCGCTGCCACCCTGATGCAGCAGTCGCTGACTGCCGTGCAGAAGGCAACCGAACGCCTGAAGGCAGGCGGCGACGTCAACGCGGCCAAACCGATGGCTTCACGCAGCACCGCCAGCCGCGCGGTCCAGACGCTCGCCCAGCTCTCGGCGGACCTGAAGGAATGGTACGGCTATTACGAAGGTTTCGATCCGCAGCTCACCTGGTGGGTCAAGCAGCCATACACGGCGCTGAACAAGGCGATTGCCGACTACTCGGCGCTGCTCGACGAGCGGCTGGTCGGAAAGGCCTCCGCCACGCGGCTGAACGTGACCGGCGACCCGATCGGGCGCGATGGCCTAGTCAGCGCGTTCAAGCGCGAGATGCTGCCGTACACGCCGGAAGAATTGATGGCGCTGGCCGAGAAGGAGCTCGCGTGGGGCGAAGCCGAACTGCGGCGCGCGTCGAACGAGATGGGCTTCGGCGACGACTGGCGCGCCGCGATGGAGAAGGTCAAGAACACCTACGTGGCTCCCGGCGAACAGACCGCGATGGTGCGCGCGCTGGCCAAGGAAGCGATCGACTACGTCACCGTCAACGACATGGTCACCGTGCCTGAAGTGGCGCGCCGCAGCTGGCGCATGGACATGCTGTCGGCGGAGGCCCAGATGATCAGCCCCTTCTTCCTGGGCGGGCACACCATCCGCGTCGCTTATCCGACCGACACGATGACGCATGACCAGAAGCTGATGACCATGCGCGGGAATAACCCGCACTTCACGCGCGCGATCGTGCATCATGAGCTGATCCCCGGCCACCACCTGCAGCAGTTCATGGCCAACCGCCACCAGCCGCAGCGCAAGCTGTTCAATTCGCCGTTCTTCGTCGAGGGCTGGGCCGTGTATTGGGAGATGCTGCTGTACGACCGCAAGTTCGCGGTCACGCCGGAAGACCGGATCGGCATGATGTTCTGGCGGAACCACCGCGCCGCGCGCATCCTGTTCTCGCTTGGTTTCCACCTCGGGAAGATCACCCCCGAACAGGCGGTCGACATGCTGATCAAGCGCGTCGGCCACGAACCGGACAACGCGCGCGCGGAAGTGCGGCGCTCGTTCAACGGCGACTATACGCCGCTGTACCAGGCCGGCTATATGATCGGCGCGCTGCAGCTTCGCTCGCTGAACAAGGAACTGGTCGGCAGCGGTGCGATGACGCTCAAGCGGTTCCACGACGGCGTACTGGAAGGCGGCATGCTGCCGGCCGAACTGATACGCGCACGCCTCAAGGGCGAAAAAATCCCGCGCGACTTCCGTCCCGCGTGGCGCTTCTATAACTGAATCAGCGAATACAACTCATGAAAAAAACCCTCACTCTCTGCGCCCTGAGCGCAGCCCTGGCACTGGCGTTTGCGCCCGCGACTGTATCGGCGCAGGCCAAGCCCGGCGCCAAGGTCGCTGGCGTGGTCGCGGACCAGGCCGAGAAGACTCTCGACAAACTGGCCGATGATTACTACGAGGCGCAGGCGCGCCACGATCCGGTAGCCGCGACCCAGAACGGCGATAACCGCTTTGACGACAAGCTGGTTGTGACGATCTCGCCGAAGCTGCGCGCGCAGCAGTTCGCGCGCTACGACGGTTTCCTTAAGCGACTGCAGGCGATCGATCGCGGCAGCCTCGATCGCGGAGCCCAGATCAACTACGACATCCTCGAATACGAGCTGAAGACCGCGCTGACCTTCAAGCGCTTCCCTGAGCACCTGCTGCCGATCGACCAGATGAGCAGCATGCCTGTCACGCTGGCCAACTTCGCTGGTGGCGAGGGCGCGCAGGCGCTGACGACGCCGAAGCAGTACCGCGCCTATCTGAACCGCCTGAACCTGCTGCCTGCGTGGATTGACCAGGCGATTGCCAACATGCGTGAAGGGATGCGCACCGGGGTCGTGCTGCAGCGCGCCGCGATGACGTCGGCCCTGCCGCAGTTCCACAAGCTGACCAGCAAGACGGCCGAAACGAACATCTTCTACACGCCTGTGAAGAAGATGCCCACGACGTTCAGCGCGACCGACAAGCAGGAGCTGACGGCAGCGTATCGCGCCACGATTTCGAAAAAGCTGATGCCGTCGCTGGCGAAGCTGGCGACCTTCCTCGAGAAGGAATACCTGCCTGCCACGCGCACCAGTACCGGCATCGACGGCCTGCCGAACGGGAAGGAGTGGTACCAGGCGAACGTCGCCGCGCAGACCACGACCTCGCTGACGCCCGAGCAGATCCACGCGACCGGCTTGAAGGAAGTGGCGCGCATCCAGCAGGAATACGGCATCGTCGGGCCGAAGATGGGTTACACCGGGCCGGCATCCGGACTGCCGACATGGGTGGCGGCGCAGGAGAAGTACCGCCCGTTCAAGACCGAGCAGGAAGTGATCGACGTGTACCGCAAGCTGGACGGCGTGCTGAAGGAAAAGCTGCCTGCGCTGTTCACGCTGATGCCAAAGGCCCCGCTCGACCTGCGCCTCGAGCCTGAGCTTAGCCGCGCGACTGCGTCGGACCACTACACGGCGCCAGCGGCGGACGGCTCGCGTCCGGGCGTGTTCTGGTCGGTGGTCAACGATCCTAAGGATTACGGCAGCACCGGCATGGTCACGCTGTTCCTGCATGAGGGACAGCCGGGGCACCACTTCCATATCGCGCTGCTGCAGGAGATGGACCTGCCGAAGTTCCGCAAATTCGGCGGGAATAACGCGTTCACCGAAGGCTGGGCGCTGTACGCGGAGACGCTTGGCAAGGAGATGGGATTGTTTGGGAAACCGGAGGATTATTTCGGCCACCTGAATGACGAGATGCTGCGGGCGGTTCGCCTGGTCGTGGATACGGGCATGCACGCGAAGGGGTGGACGCGCGAGCAGTCGATCCAGTACATGCGCGATACGCTCGGCTACACCGAGGCGGTGGCGCGCAGCGAGACCGAGCGTTACATGGTGTGGCCAGGGCAGGCGCTGGGGTACAAGATCGGGTCGCTGAAGATTGCGGAGTTGAGGCAGAAGGCCACCGCGGCGCTCGGGGCGAAATTCAGCCTGCCGAAGTTCCACGAGATCGTGCTGGAGGATGGGACGGTGCCGTTGTCGCTGCTGGAGGCGAAGGTGCAGCGGTGGATTGAGAAGGAATCGGCGAAGTGATTCAATTCGGCGGATGACGCTTTTGATTACACCACCGAATACACCGGATACCGGCGCCACTCCGGCTCGACATACCGCTGGCAGTTCGCGAAGATGAAGTCCAGTACCGCTTCCTGATTCCCCAGCAGTCCCTGGTTCTCCCCCTTCCACGCTTCGAACTTCGCCTTCAGTTCCGGCTCGTCGCGCAGCAGTTCCATCGCGTGGTCTTCGAACACGTAATCCGAATACGCTTCCTTTTTCTCCAGCACGCTGTTGAAGAAGCCCCAACGGAAGAAGCTGTCGTGCGCTTGCGGTTCCAAGGTCTCGACCGCATAGCGGGCGTTGTCCTGATCGAGCGAAATCCACACATCGCCCGGACGTAAGGTCACACGCACGTTGCGCTTTTCCAGCTGCACGTCGTCATGGAACATGTGGCCCTCATACGCGTTCGCACGCGATGCCACCGACTTGATGTGATAGCACTGGACTTCAACCGTCTTCTCCGCATCGATGCGCTCCATCTTCACGCCGTTCCACTCCAGACGCTCGATCGCTTCACGCCAGGCCTGTGGGATCACATACGCGCGCGGCGCCTTGACCGTCACATCGGCCGGAAAGCGATTGAAGTACTTGATGTCGCGCTCCCACGGCTTGGTGCGGTCGTAGGACAGCCGCGTGTAGTTACCGAGCAGGCTGGGCGAATACTGCGCTTCGTAGCCTTTGAAGCGGAACGTCGAGGCATTCTGCTCGTCCATCGCCCAGTGGATCGGCCACTCGCCGCGCGTCTTGCCCTCTTCCTTCGCGGCGCGGCGCAGCGACTGGATCTGGTCGGCGTTCGCGATCGTGAAGTCGAGCGCCGTTTCGACCAGCGCGCGCATCGATTCGTAGCGGTCGGCGAAAGGCTTGAGCATGTGCGTCTCGGGCATGAAGCCGATCGTGTGGTGCAGGGCCGCGTAGCCGGTGGAGAAGCGCGGCGTTTCGAGGAATTCGGCGATGCCGTGGTCCGGGCAGTCCTTCACCGGATTCACATACGGGCAGGTAGGCCAGCCGCGCTGCTCCATTTCCCTGAACATATGCGGCAGCATGGTGTCGCGCAAAAAGTCGCCGAGTCCGCCGCCAAGCTTGTCGGCCTGCGTGTGGATCAAGGTCATGGTGTACGTGTAATCAGCGCCGTTCGAGGTGTGGGTGTCGACCATGACGTCCGGGTCCCACGCGGTGAACAGCTTGTTGAAGACCTGCGCGGTGAGCGTGTCGCACTTGACGAAGTCGCGGTTCAGGTCGAGGTGGCGGCTGTTGCCGCGGAAGCCGAACTGCTCGGGGCCGTCCTGGTTCACACGCGATGTGTTGGCGCGATTCAGGCTGCCGTCCACGTTGTACATCGGGACGAACAGGAACACCGTCTTGCCAAGCGCCGCAAGCCGCTCGGGCTGCAGGCAGAAGTCGCGCACCAGCGCCATGCAGGCGTCGACGCCTTCCGGCTCGCCCGGGTGGATGCCGTTATTGTTGAAGAAGACCGGGCGTCCTTCGTTCTTGATCTGGTCGCGGTGGAACACGCCGTCGGCGGAGACCACACCGGCGTGGATCGGGACGCCGGCGTCGGACACGCCGATTGCGCTGAACTGCAGCACGTTCGGGAAGCGGCGCGCGAGTTCTTCGTACCAGGAGATGCATTCAGCCCAGGTCGTGGTCTGGTTCTTGTTGCCCTTCTCGTAGGGCGTTTGCAGTTCGTTCGGCATGGTGGTGTCTTGTGAGGTCAGGGATATGCGCGTGGTTTGCGCCAGACCGCTACGATACCTCATGCAGGAAAGAAATGGACCCCGGCACTGAGTCATCGCATAGGCGAGTGCGGTTACAACTGCTTACCAACGGGCATCCCCAATGTGTGTGGATTAACTGAACGCGTGGCTCGCTAATGAGATGATTTTAATCATGAACCCATGAGCAAAACAACAAAAAGGAGATTGCCATGCATTTCTCACACACACCAGACAGCGGCGGCAGCAAATTCGTCAAAATCGGTATCGTTGCCGCACTGCACGTTGCCGTTGGCGCAGCGCTGATCAACAACATGAGCAGCATCTCGGCCACGATGCCGAAGATTGCCGAAGAGATCGAAGTC
The DNA here is from genome assembly GCA_036402435.1 of Telluria sp. Classification (GTDB taxonomy): domain Bacteria; phylum Pseudomonadota; class Gammaproteobacteria; order Burkholderiales; family Burkholderiaceae_D; genus Telluria_A. The sequence continues at coordinate 49,804 of DASWSX010000053.1, forward strand.
TTCCTGCCGAAGATCGAACCGCCGAAACCGCCGCCTGAGCCGCCGAAGCCGGTGCCGAAAGTGGCGCCGACGCCGAAGCCGTTCGTGCCGGAAGTGGAAGTCGAGGTGCCGCAGCAGCCGCAGGTTGAGCAAGTGATGGAAACCTCGTCGGTTCCCGACCCGGCGCCAGCGGAACCAGGTCCGACCGCGACCGAAGTCACGGGGCCGCCGGCCGAGCCAGGCTCGGGCTCGCTGCGCACCGCGGTACTGAGCGATGGCTGCGCCGTGCCTGACTACCCTGCCCGCGCTGCCCGCAACAACGAAGAAGGCACCGTGACGCTGGCCCTGCTGGTTGGCGCGAACGGCAAAGTGCAGGACTCGCGAGTGCAGAAATCGAGCGGTTCGCGCGACCTGGACAAGGCAGCGATCAGCGCGCTGAGCATGTGCAGCTTCAAGCCGGCAATGGCTGGCGGCGCCGCGGAAGCCGGCTGGGCCCAGATCGCCTACGTCTGGAAGCTCGACTAATAATCAGCAACGTTTCAAGCACGCCCCGCCCCGTATTCCCGGGCGGGGCGTTTTTGTTTTGGGAGCGCGTGCCCATTGGAATCGCTGCGCTGCAACAGTTTCAGAATGGCATACAATGTTTGTCGCGCCCCATGAGGGCACAGTTTCTAATCACCTCATTCGCACCAGGATCCCATGCATAAGAAGCTCTTCTCCCTCACGGCCACGACCCTGGCCGCCAGTCTCGCCCTCGCCTTTCCAGTTCACGCAGCCAAACCATCCGCCGGACCAACGGTCGAAGAAGCGCCACTGCGCGGCCACATGGCGTTCCTGTCGAGCGACCTGATGGAAGGCCGCGGCACCGGCCAGCGCGGCGGCGACCTGACCGTGGCCTACCTCGAGGCGGCGGCGATGGCTGCGGGCCTGAAGCCTGCGAACGGCAACAGCTACCGCCAGGCGGTCAAAATCGCCGGCGTGAAGGCTTCGCCGCAGGAGAGCACCGTCGCAATCAATATCGGCGGCAAGCCGCAGGCGCTTGAATTCGGCAAAGACTGGGTGTGGGGACCGGGCGACGCCAAGGCCGCGCACGCGCTGGACGCCGAGATGGTGTTCGTCGGCTACGGCATCACCGCGCCGGAAGAAGGCTGGAACGATTACAAAGGCCAGGACATCAAAGGCAAGATCGTCGTGATGATGGTCAACGATCCGATGCCTACCGCAGCCGAGCCGGAGCGCTTTAACGGCAAGGGCCTGACCTACTACGGCCGCTGGACCTACAAGTTTGAAGAAGCGGCGCGCCAGGGCGCTGCCGGCGTGCTGCTGATCCACACCGACGCGTCGGCCTCGTACGGCTGGAGCGTGGTGCAGAACAGCTGGATGGCCGAACGCTTCCAGCTGGCACAGGGCACGCTGGGCGCGCCCATGGAAGGCTGGATGACGGACGGCACCGCACGTGCCATCTTCAAGGCCGTCGGCCACGACCTCGACGCCCTGCGCGCGGCAGCTGAGAAGAAAGACTTCAAGGCAGTTCCGCTCGGCATGAAGGTCAAGGGCGACATGAAGGCGGTCGTTCGCAACATCGAACAATTCAACGTCGCCGGCGTGATTCCCGGAACCGATCCGAAGCTCAAGGATGAAGTCGTAATCTACACCGCGCACTGGGATCACCTCGGCAAGCAAGGGACCGGTGACGACACGATTTACAACGGCGCGGTCGACAACGCCTCGGGCACCGCTGGCCTGCTGGCGATGGCGCAGGCGGCGTCGCGCCAGCCCGCCAAGCGCAGCCAGATGTTCTTGTGGGTAGCGGCCGAAGAGCAAGGCCTGCTGGGCAGCGCGGCATATGCGTCTAGCCCTCTGTGGCCGGTGAACAAGACTGCAGCCAACCTGAACCTCGACAGCCTGAACTGGATTGGCGCTGCCAAGGACATCGGTACCAAGGGCAGCGAGCGCACCGAACTGGGCGCGATGGCCGCGGCGACCGCGAAGGCCATGGGCCTGACGGTCAGCAAGCCGACGCCTGACCTGGCGGGCGGCTACTTCCGCAGCGACCACTTCAGCTTCGCCAAGGCGGGCGTTCCTGCGTTCTCGATTTCGGGCGGCACCGATTACATCAAGGATCCGGAAGCGGCCAAGGCCAAGCAGAAGACCTATGCGCCGCGCTACCACCAGGTCAAGGATGAGTACGATCCGAGCTGGGACTTGTCGGGCATGGTGCAGCAGGCGCAGTTCACATTGAACCTGGGCCGCGCGGTCGCTAACTCGCCGAAGATGCCTGCGTGGAAGCCGGGCGATGCGTTTGGCAAGATCCGCGCCGCTGTGAAGTAAATCGTTCGGCAACCTAAACGAAAATGCCGCTTCAGGAGACTGAAGCGGCATTTTTTGTGGCTATCGACTTACTTGATCACACCACACGCCATTCGGGCCCCACCGCCACCGAGCGGTGCCGGGTGGTCGGCATGGTTATCGCCGCCCGCGTGAACCATCAGCGCCTTGCCCTTCAGTTCCGACATCTTCAGTCGGGGCGAGAGCACAGGATTCATGGCGCTGCCCTTTTCGTCGACGTACAACGCCGGCAAGTCGCCGCGATGACCGTCGCCCCAAGGCGTGCCATGCTTGCCCGTCTTGTCAGGGTCGTAGTGCCCTCCGGCCGCCTGCCCTGCGACGCGCTTGCCGTCCTTCTCCGCCGTTGCGCAGCTGCCGTTCTCGTGCACGTGGAAGCCATGGAGGCCCGGCGTGATGCCTTTCAACGCTGGGGTGAACACCACGCCATGTTTGGTTTCGCTAATAGTGACGGTACCCACACTCGCTCCGGGGCCCGCTTCGGACAACATGTTCATTGTCACTGTCGTGTCCGGTGCCGCAGCGGCCGCCGCACTAACCCCAAGCAGCATGCTGCCGCACATATACCTCAGTTGACGGTTCATCGAATCCTCCTTCCGAAATAATTGAACGGCAATCTTATACCGTCCTTGCAGTACGCGGAATTCGCTTCGTTTACGCCGGCTTGAGCTATTTTTTGTGCCGAGGTAAACGGAGAGCATATCTTCCGCAGATCGATACCGGGGAAGAGATGAGCATCGGCATCCCCATCAAACGAAAAAACGGCACCCGAAGGTGCCGTTTCTGTTTCAGCGTAAAACCGATTACTCGGCGTCGCCGTGGTGCTGTGCTGCGTTGGCGGTATCTTCGATCGCCTGCAGTTCGCTCGACATGGCTGCCTTTTCGGCATCCAGCAGCGCCTTGCGCTCTTCCACTTCCCACGCTTCCTTCTCTTTGCGTGCGCGGTGGAACGCGAGGCCGGTACCGCCAGGAATCAGGCGGCCGACGATGACGTTTTCCTTCAGGCCACGCAGACCGTCGCGCTTGCCCATGATCGCAGCTTCGGTCAGGACACGCGTGGTCTCCTGGAACGATGCAGCCGAGATGAAGGAGTCGGTCGACAGCGATGCCTTGGTAATACCCAGCAGTACGTTTTCGTACGTTGCAGGGATCTTGCCGGCGGCATTGACCTTGTCGTTCTCGTCCAGCAGCTCCGAACGCTCCACCTGCTCGCCGACGATGTAGTCGGTATCGCCAGCTTCGACGATCGCAACACGGCGCAGCATCTGGCGCACGATCACTTCGATGTGCTTGTCGTTAATCTTCACGCCCTGCAGACGGTACACGTCCTGCACTTCGTCAACGATGTAACGCGCCAGCGCTTCGATACCCAGCAGGCGCAGGATGTCTTGCGGATCGGCCGGGCCGTCCACGATCATCTCGCCCTTGTTCACTACCTGGCCGTCGTGTACCAGCACTTGCTTGTCCTTGGTAATCAGGAACTCGTGCTTGTTGCCGTCCATGTCCGTGATTTCCAGACGCTGCTTGCCCTTGGTTTCCTTGCCGAATGCAACCGTACCGGTCACTTCAGCCAGCATGCCCGCGTCTTTCGGCGAACGTGCTTCGAACAGCTCGGCTACGCGTGGCAGACCACCGGTAATGTCTCGCGTCTTCTGCGATTCAGTCGGGATACGCGCCAGCACTTCACCAACCGACACTGCCTGGCCATCTTTGACCATGATCAGCGCGCCGACCTGGAAGCCGATCGCTACCGAATGCTCGGTGCCTGCGATCTTGACTTCTTCGCCAGCTTCGTTGAGCAGCTTGACCTGCGGACGCAGGGTCTTGCCGACCGAACCACGACGCTTGGCATCGATTGCAACCAGGGTCGACAGGCCGGTAACTTCGTCGACCTGACGGGCAACGGTTACGCCTTCTTCGACGTTCTCGAAGCGCACGGTACCCGCGTATTCCGTAATGATCGGACGGGTCAGCGGATCCCAGGTCGCCAGTGCCAGGCCGGCCTTGATGACCATGCCGTCCTTGACGTTCAGGGTCGCGCCGTACGGCACCTTGTGACGCTCGCGCTCACGGCCGTGGTCGTCCGTGATCAGCACTTCGCCGGAACGCGAAATGACGATCTGGGCGCCCTTGCCGTTGGTGACGTAACGCATGGTTGCCGAGAAACGGATGGTACCGTTCGACTTGGCTTCCACCGACGACGCCACTGCTGCGCGCGATGCCGCACCACCGATGTGGAAGGTACGCATGGTCAGCTGGGTACCCGGCTCACCAATCGACTGCGCTGCCACCACACCGACTGCTTCGCCGGCGTTGACCATGCTGCCGCGGCCGAGGTCGCGTCCGTAGCACTTGGCGCACAGGCCGAAGCGCGTGTCGCAAGTCAGTGGAGTGCGAACCTTGACTTCGTCGATCGACAGGCGCTCGACTTCTTCGACCATGTCTTCGTCCAGCAGGGTGCCGGCTTCGTACACGGTTTCCTGGGTTTCAGGATTGACGATGTCGTTGACGTTGACACGGCCGAGGATACGGTCGCGCAGCGCTTCGATGACTTCACCACCTTCAACCATGGCCTTCATGACGGTACCGTTGCTGGTGCCGCAATCGTCCTCGATCACAACCAGATCCTGGGTCACGTCGACCAGGCGGCGCGTCAGGTAACCCGAGTTCGCGGTCTTCAGCGCGGTATCGGCCAGGCCCTTACGAGCACCGTGGGTCGAGATGAAGTACTGCAGAACGTTCAGGCCTTCGCGGAAGTTCGCGGTAATCGGCGTTTCGATAATCGAACCGTCCGGCTTGGCCATCAGGCCTCGCATACCAGCCAGCTGGCGAATCTGGGCTGCCGAACCGCGCGCGCCCGAGTCGGCCATCATGTAAATCGCGTTGAACGATTCCTGGGTCGACTTGGTGCCGTCGCGCTTGACGACGTCTTCCACTTTCAGCTGGTCCATCATGGCCTTGCCGACTTCGTCCGAGGTCTTGCCCCAGATGTCGACGACCTTGTTGTAACGCTCGCCGGCGGTCACCAGACCCGAAGCGTACTGCTGCTCGATCTGCTTGACTTCCGATTCGGCGCTGGCGATCAGGCCGGCTTTCTGGTCAGGAACCAGCATGTCGTCGACGCAGATCGAAATACCTGCGCGCGTCGCCAGGCGGAAACCGGACTGCATCAGCTTGTCGGCGAACACAACGGTTGCACGCAGGCCGCACTTGCGGAACGACGTGTTGATCAGCTTCGAAATCTCTTTCTTCTTCAGGGCGCGGTTCAGTACGGCAAACGGCAGGCCCTTCGGCAGGATTTCGGACAGGATCGCGCGGCCAACGGTGGTTTCGTAACGCGTGACGGTGCGCTCGAACTCGCCGCTTTCGGCGTTCTTCGGGAACTCGACGATACGCACGGTGATGCGGGTCGTCAGCTCGACTTCCTTGTTGTCGTAGGCACGGATGACTTCCGACACGTCAGGGAACAGCATGCCTTCGTTCTTGGCGTTGATCGCTTCGCGGGTCGCGTAGTACAGACCCAGCACGATATCCTGCGAAGGAACGATCGACGGCTCGCCGTTCGACGGGAACAGGATGTTGTTCGACGCCAGCATCAGCGTGCGCGCTTCCATCTGTGCTTCGATCGACAGCGGGACGTGGACAGCCATCTGGTCACCGTCGAAGTCGGCGTTGAACGCCGCGCAGACGAGTGGGTGCAGCTGGATGGCCTTGCCTTCAATCAGGACCGGCTCGAACGCCTGGATACCGAGACGGTGCAGCGTAGGCGCACGGTTCAGCATGACCGGGTGTTCCTTGATGACGTCTTCCAGGATGTCCCAGACGACCGGCTCCTGGATCTCGACCAGCTTTTTCGCTGCCTTGATCGTGGTTGCCAGGCCCATCAGTTCGAGCTTGTTGAAGATGAA
>DASWSX010000054.1:0-27705 GCA_036402435.1 Telluria sp.
CTTCGAAGATACCGGCTTGCTTGCCTTCAACCAGGAAAGCGACCTTGTCCTTGACCTTGGCGGTCACGGTGATCGTCACGGTCGACTCGTAGATGCCGTCGGCGATGGCTTCGGCGCCCACGTCCAGCGACACTTCGATCGTTGGCGCTTCCTGCTCGAGGAAGATGGCTGGGGAATTCGGCTGTTCCAGCGACATGTCTTTCAGATAGACGCGTTGGATTTGGAATACAGGTTGCAGGTTTTCGTCAGACATGGAACGCTTTCGTGAAATGAAAAAAGAACGGCAGGCGCCGTTCCGGTTGTGCTGAAAGTAAACGCGACGGCAATTGTATCAAAACCGATTAGGTTGTAATAGTTTTACCGCCGCTGTTTGACGCAGGCTAGCGTTTGCGGAGATTACGCGCCGGCCAGCAGCGGGTCGAGGCGCCCGGCCTGGTCGAGCGCATACAGGTCGTCGAAGCCGCCAACGTGGGTGTCGCCCACGTAGATCTGCGGCACCGAGCGGCGGCCGGTCTTTTCCATCATGATGGTACGCTGGCCCGGGTCGAGGTCGACGCGGATCTTTTCGATGTCGGTCACACCCTTCGCTTCGAGCAGGCGCTCGGCGCGCACGCAGTAGGGGCACATTGCAGTATGGTAGAGCACAACATGGGCTGTCATTGGTTCACTCCTTGTTCAGGGATGGCTGGTTTATTTGACGGTCGGCAGGCCAGCCGCCGTCCATGCGGTAAGGCCGCCATCGAGGCTGACCACGTCGTCGAAACCGGCTTTCTGGAGCATCTTGGCGGCCTTGTCGGCGCGCGTGCCTTGCTGGCACACGACCACGACGGCCTTGGTCTTCTGCTTGTCCAGTTCGCCGATCCGGGAACCCAAGTCTGACAGCGGAATGTTTTTCGCGTCGCGCAAATGACCCTTGGCAAATTCTTCAGGCGAACGCACGTCCAGGATGGTGGTCTTGGCGCGGTTGATCATCTGGGTCGCTTCGAGGATCGACGCACGCTTGCCGCGCGGCTGGAGGGCCGGCAACAGCAGGGCCAGACCCGACGCGGCGGCGATTGAAACGAGAAAAATATGGTCAAGAATGAATTTCACAGGTGTTCCAATGGTTTAAGTCAATCCGACCATTATAAAATAGAAGCTGGAATTGATTGAATCTGCGCCCCATTTCCCACTCTTTAAAGATTATCTATGTATAAAATCGTCTTCATGCGCCACGGCGAGTCCACCTGGAACCTCGATAACCGCTTCACCGGCTGGACCGACGTCGACCTGACCGAGAAGGGCATGCGCGAAGCGCGCAGCGCCGGCACCGTGCTCAAGGAAGCCGGTTTCACCTTCGACCTGGCCTACACCTCGGTGCTCAAGCGCGCGATTCGCACGCTGTGGCTGACGCTCGACGAAATGGACATGATGTGGCTGCCGGTAAAAAACGACTGGCGCCTGAATGAACGCCACTATGGCGCCCTGCAGGGCCTCGACAAGGCCGAGACCGCCGCAAAGTATGGCGACGCCCAGGTGCTGGTATGGCGCCGCAGCTACGACACCCCGCCGCCGCCGCTCGAAGCCGATGATCCGCGCAACTCGTTCGACGACCCGCGCTACGCCAATGTGCCGCGCGAAAGCATTCCGCGGACCGAATGCCTGAAGGACACCGTCGCCCGCGTGATGCCTGCCTGGGACGACGAGATCGCACCGGCCATCCGCGCCGGCAAGAAGATCCTGATCTCGGCCCACGGCAACAGCCTGCGCGCCCTAATCAAGATGCTCGATGGCATCAGCGACGCGGATATCGTCGGCCTCAACATTCCAAACGGCCAGCCGCTGGTGTACGAGCTCGACGCCGACCTGAAGCCGATCCGCCACTACTACCTGGGCGACCAGGAAGCGATCGCGGCAGCCGTGGCCGCCGTGGCCAATCAAGGGAAGGCAAGGTAAGTCTTGTTATTTGCTCAGACGTTTTACCGCCGGGCGGCCAGCGCGCTCGCCCTGCTCGCCGTCGCCGCCAGCCTGCAGGCCGCGCCCAAGCAGCCGACCAACCGCAGCAAGCAAAAAGCTGCGGCCGAGGCGACCCGCGCCGGCATCCAGAAAAAGCTGGCGACCCTCAAGCGCGACGTGGTGCGCACCGAGAGCGCGCGCGAGCATGCCGCCGACGAGCTGGCCGCGTCCGAGGAAGCGATCTCGGACGCCAACCGCTCGCTGCTCGAGTTGCAGCAGGAACAGCAGCAGACCAACCAGAAACTGCGCGAACTCGACGGCGCGCAGGAACGCCTCGCCGCAACCATCGCCAAACAGAAAACCCAGCTGTCGCGCCTGTTGCGCGAGCAGTACGTGGCCGGCAACGAAGACCGCATCAAGCTGCTGCTGTCGGGCGACAACCCGAACACCATCAGCCGCGACCTGCAGCTGATGGCCTACGTGTCGAAGTCGCAGGCGCGCCTGCTCGCTTCGCTGCGCAGCAACCTCGAATCGGTCGAAGCCAACCAGCTCAAGGTACAGAACGCCAAGGACGAACTGGAAGAAATCGCCGCCGAAGAAAGCCAGCAGAAGACCACGCTGGAAAAGGAAAAGATGCGGCGCCAGGCGCTGCTCGGCAACCTGTCGACGCGGCTGGCCGACCAGCGCAAGCAGATCGGCAACCTCGAACGCGACGAACAGCGCATGAGCGGGCTGGTGGACCGCCTGTCGGCGCTGATCCAGCAGCAGGCCGAAGCGGCTGCCGCGGAAAAACGCCGGCGCGCAGCGCTGGCCGCCGCGCGCGCCAAGGCAAGGGAGGAAGCCCGCGCGGCGGCGCTGGCGAAAGCCCAGGCCGAACGCGAGCGGCTGGCGCGCGAGGGCGTCAAACCGGCTCCGGGCAAACCCGCCGATGAGCCGAAAGTTGCGCAGGCCCCGGCCGAGGACAAACCCGACCCCGACGAGGAAAAGCCGGAAAACATCGCGCTGGCCCCTGCCGCGCCCGACGGTGCATTCGCAAGCTTGAAAGGGCGCCTGCGCGCGCCGGTCAGCGGCGCCGTGACGGCCAGCTTCGGCGCCAAGCGCGGTAGCGGCCCGAGCTGGAAAGGCGTGTTCATCAAGGCGCCGGAAGGCAGCGAAGTGCGCTCCGTGGCCGCTGGCCGCGTCGTGTTCGCCAGCTGGCTGCGCGGCTTCGGCAACCTGATCATCGTCGACCACGGCAGCCAGTACCTGTCGATCTACGGCAATAACCAGTCGCTGCTCAAGCGGGTCGGCGACGCCGTGCGCGGGGGCGACCACATCGCCGCTGCAGGCAGCACCGGTGGCGTCGAGGAATCGGGGCTATACTTTGAACTCCGGCACCGCGGCAAGGCTTTCAATCCCGCGGGCTGGGTCAATTTCTAGCGGCCGCAAGCCGCGCTGGCGGGGAACGCGCATGAAAGCAAGGAACATCGGTCTGGTCGGTCTCGGCGTGGTTGCCGGCTTTGCGGCGTCGCTGCAGGTCACTGCGCTGGCGCAGCGCGGCGGCGACCTGCAACCGTTGCCAATCGAAGAGATACGGCAGCTGGCCGACGTCTACGGCCTGATCAAGACCGACTATGTCGAGCCGGTGGAAGACAAGAAGCTGCTGTCCGAGGCGATCAGCGGCATGGTCGCCTCGCTCGACCCGCACTCGGCCTACCTCGACAAAAAAGCCTACCGCGAAATGCAGGACAGCATGCAAGGCCGCTTCGTCGGGCTCGGCATTGAAGTGGCAATGGAAGACGGCTACGTCAAGATCATCACGCCGATGGAAGGCTCGCCGGCCTTCCGCGCCGGCATCAAGCCGGGCGACGTGATCACCCGCATCGACAACGCGCCGGTCAAGGGCATGTCGCTCGACGAAGCCATCAAGCGCATGCGCGGCGAACCGAAAAGCAAGGTGGTGCTGACGATCGCACGCAAGGGCGACGACCAGCCGTGGGTATTGCCGCTGCAGCGCGAAGAAATCCACGTGCAGAGTGTCAAGGCCAAGGTGGTCGAGCCTGGCTACGCCTGGCTGCGCATCAGCCAGTTCCAGGAGAACACGCTGGCCGACATGGCCAGGCACATCAACGCCCTGTACGCGCAGGATCCGAAGCTCAAGGGCCTCGTGCTCGACCTGCGCAATGACCCCGGCGGACTGCTGCCGGGCGCGGTTGGCGTATCGGCCGCGTTCCTGCCAGGCGACAAGAAGATTGTATCCACCGCCGGCCAGTTGCCGGACTCAAACCAGGTGTTTTATGGGCGGCGCGAATTCTATGCCGCCCGTGCGTCCGGCGACCCGCTCGCCAGGCTGCCGGCGGCGCTCAAGACCGTGCCAATGATCGTGCTCGTCAACGGCGGCTCGGCCTCGGCATCCGAGATCGTCGCCGGCGCGCTGCAAGACTACAAGCGCGCCACCATCCTCGGCACCCAGACCTTCGGCAAGGGCTCGGTGCAGACGCTGCGCCAGCTGTCGGCCGATACTGCGGTCAAGCTGACCACGGCGCGCTACTTCACGCCGAACGGGCGCGCGATCCAGGCCAGGGGCATCGTGCCGGACGTGATGGTCGATGAAACCGCCGACGGCGACGGCCTGAACGCGCTGCGCTTGCGCGAGTCGGACCTCGTCAAGCATCTGGCCAATGGCGGCAAGGAAGATGCGGCCCCGGCCAGGCCCGCCGACGTGGCCGACGGCACCCGCGCCACACGGCCGCAGAACCGCAAGCCGCTCGACTTCGGCAGCAAGGACGACTTCCAGCTGCAGCAAGCGCTGAACCGTTTCAAGGGACTGCCGGTGAAGCTGTCGGCGGCCGAACCGCGCGCCGAGAAGCCGGAACCGAAGGCGCTCGCCAGGCCCGACACCAAGCCTGCGGAGATCGACGGCGGCGTGCGCAAATGACGGCGGCATGAACGACGACCAGCTGCTGCGCTACTCGCGTCACATCCTGCTCGACGAGATCGGCATCGAAGGGCAGGAGCGGCTGCTGGCCGCCAGCGTGCTGGTGATCGGCGCCGGCGGGCTCGGCTCGCCGGCCGCGATGTATCTCGCGTCGGCGGGCGTAGGCCACATCACGCTGGTCGACGATGACGAAGTCGACCTCACCAACCTGCAGCGGCAGGTGATGCACACTACCGCGCGGGTGGGGCGGAAGAAGGCCGAATCCGGCCGCGACGCGCTCCTGCAGATCAACCCCGGTGTCGAGGTGACTGCGCTGTGCGAGCGGGTCGGCGGCGAGCGGCTGGGCGAACTGGTGAAGGGGGCCTCGGTGGTCCTCGACTGCAGCGACAACTTCAAGACCCGCCACGCCGTCAACCGCGCCTGCTTCGGCGCGAAGGTGCCGCTGGTGTCGGGCGCGGTGATCCGTTTCGACGGCCAGGTCAGCGTGTACGACCCGCGCAGCGCGGCCTCCCCGTGCTACTCCTGCCTGTTCCCGCAAGACCAGAATTTCCAGGACGTCGCCTGCAGCACGATGGGAGTGTTCGCACCACTGGTGGGGGTGGTCGGCGCGATGCAAGCTGCCGAAGCGCTCAAGCTCGTGATGGGCGTTGGCACCTCGCTGGCCGGCCGCCTGCTGCTGCTTGACGGGCGCGCCATGGAATGGACCAGCATCCAGGTCGCCCGGAATTCCGCCTGCCCAGTCTGCAACCCCTAAAAAAGTTGCCAAAAAATCGGGAAGTTCCAAAATCGGGGACAGACCCCGATTTTGGAACATAATTCATATTAATAATAATTTTGGAGATTTCTTGATGACCCGCATCCTTGCCCTTGCCATCGCTGCTGCATTCGGCGTCTCAGCCCACGCGACCACCACCACCACGCGCTATGACATCCACGTCGAGAACGGCAAGCGCGCCGGCGAACAGGTCGTGGAGCGCGATGACGATGGCGCCACCCGCGTGCGCTATATCTTCAAGGACAACGGCCGCGGCCCCGAGCTGACCGAGCAGTTCCGCGTCGCAGCCGACGGCACCATCGCGCAGTATTCGGTCAAGGGCAATTCGACCTACGGTGCGGTCGTCGACGAGCAGTTCCAGCGCACCGGCGACCAGGCCACCTGGCGCTCGACCTCCGAAAAGGGCAGCAAGACCGTCAGCGGCCCTGCCCTGTACGTGCCGCTGAACAGCTCCTTCGAGGTGGCGTCGGTCGCCATTTCCGCCCTGGCCGCCCGCCCGGGCGCGAGCATGCCGCTGCTGCCGTCCGGCACGCTGACGCACCGCAAGCTCGATGAGGTCGACGTGACCGCCGGCGGCAAAACCCAGAAGGTGCAGCTGCTGGCCCAGACCGGCATCGGCATGTCGCCGCAGTTCTACTGGGCGACTACCGGCGACAAGCCGCGCCTGTTCGCAGTGGTGATCCCGGGCTACCTGACGATGACGGAACAGGGCTGGAGCGAGGTGGGCAAGACGCTGGCGGCGCGCCAGAAGCTGTCCGAGAGCAAAATGCTGATCGACCTGGCCGCCCGCATGCAGCATCCGCTCAAGGGCCTGACCGTGGTGCGCAATGCGCGCGTGTTCGACAGCGCCAAGGCCACCGTGGGCGCGCCGTCCGATGTGTACGTGCTGCGCGGACGCATCACCGCCGTGCTGCCGGCCGGCGCGCCCGTGCGCGGCGCGGTCAACGAGATTGACGCGGCAGGGCGCATCATGCTGCCGGGCCTGTTCGACATGCACGGCCACGTCGGCCGCTGGGAAGGCGGCCTGAACCTGGCCGCCGGCGTCACCACCGTGCGCGACATGGGCAACGATAACGCCCAGATCCAGCAGATCATCGACGAAACCGCCAACGGCCTGCTGCTCAGCCCGCAGATCGTGCCGGCCGGCTTCCTCGAAGGCGAGAGCCCGTATTCGTCCAACGGCGGCTTCGTCGTCAAGGACCTGGCGGCCGCGAAGAACGCGATCGACTGGTACGCCGAGCACGGCTACCCACAGCTGAAGATCTACAACTCGTTCCCGAAGGCGATCCTGAAGGACACCGTGGCCTACGCCCACAGCCGCGGCATGCGCGTCGGCGGCCACATCCCGGCAGGCCTGCGCGCCTTCGAGGCGCTGGACGCCGGCTATGACGAGATCCAGCACATCAACCAGGTGATGCTGAACTTCCTGGCCACGCCGCAGACCGAAACCCGCACCCTCGAGCGCTTCATCCTGCCGTCCGAGAAAGTCGCCGCCCTCGACTTCAACTCGCCGGTGGTCAGGAAATTCATCGCCACCCTGAAGGCCAGGCAGATCGTGGTCGACCCGACCCTGGCCACGTTTGCCTTCCTGAAGCAGCGCGACGGCGACCTGAACGAGCCGTTCGTCGCCATCGCCGATCACATGCCGCCTGACGTCAAGCGCGGTTTCCATGTCGGTACGATGAAGATCGCCGACGATGCGACCCTGAAGCGCTACGAGAAGTCGTACGCGAAGATGGTGGACTTCGTCGGCATCCTGTACCGCGCCGGTGTGCCGATCGTCGCCGGCACCGACGAGATGGCAGGCTTCACCTTGCAGTCCGAGCTGGCGATGCTGGTCAAGGCCGGCCTGACCCCGGCCCAGGCGATCCAGGTGGCCACCCGCAATGGCGCGAAATACACCCGCACCAGCCACGAGCGCGGCTCGATCGAGCCGGGCAAGCTGGCCGACCTGGTGCTGGTCGATGGCGATCCGACCAAAAACATCGAGGACATCCGCAAGGTGGCGGCCGTCATCACCCGCGGCAACGTGATCTATCCCCGGGAAATCGACAAGGAACTGGGCATCATGCCGTTCGTGAAAGATGCGCCGGCCGTGCGCGCACTGCCGCCGGTGTCGGCGAATATCGCTCACGGCGGCAACGAGGGCGTGCTGCGGCAGGTAACGGGCAGCGCGCGCCACCGCCATTGATCAAGCGCGCGGCAGTCATTTGCCCAACCTGCATACAATAATGCCCCCGCCTGTAGTAGCGGGGGCAAAACCGTCTTATACTCATCCTTTCGTTGCACTTACTTGAGACCTGAACCAAATGTATAAAGCTCCAACCCGTCCGCGCCGCCGCGGCCTCGCGCGCGGCTTCACCCTGGTGGAAATCATGGTGGTTGTCGTCATCATCGGCATCCTCGGCGCACTGGTCGTGCCCAAGCTGATGGGCCGTACCGGCGAATCGCGCGTCACTGCGGCCCGCGTCGACATCTCGACCCTGATGCAGGCGCTCAAGCTGTACAAGCTTGACAACCAGCGCTATCCGACCACCGAGCAAGGCCTGAAGTCACTGATCGAAAAACCGACCACCGGCCCGTCGTCCAACGGCTGGAAATCCGGCGGTTACGTCGAAAAATTGCCAAAAGACCCTTGGGGCAACCCTTACCAGTACCTGTCGCCAGGCGTCAAAGGCGAAGTCGACCTGTTCTCGTATGGCGCCGATGGCCAGCCAGGCGGCACGGGTGAAGACAGCGACGTCGGCTCCTGGGATAACTAAGCAAGGTTGACGCTTATGCAGCGCGCCCGGGGCGCACGTGGTTTTACGCTGGTGGAGGTGATGGTCGTCATGGTCCTCATCGGGATCATGCTCGGCCTGGTATCGCTGAACGCGATCCCGAGCCCGCGCCAGGATCTCCAGAAGGAGGCCCAGCGTATCGCGCTGCTGCTGCAGCTGGCGCGCGACGAGGCGATCGTGCGTAACCGCCTGATCGCCTTCGAGGCCAACAGTGACGGCTACCGCTTCATGGTACGCAATGAAACCGGCTGGGATATCGTCACCAAGGACGACCTGCTGCGCGAGCGCCCGTTCAAGAACGCGCCGCTTACCTTGCGGCTCGATCCGGTTGCCCAGGATGGCGTCAGCACCAACGGCAAGCTGCGCATCACCTTCGGCCGCGAGCCGGTCGACCGTCCCTTCGTGCTCACTTTGGGCAGCGGCGAGGACCGGTTGGCGATTCGTGCCGACGGCGTCGGCCACTTCGTCGTGGAATGACCATGCTGCCCGTACGCGTCTGCCGCCGTCCGCGCGGATTCACATTGCTTGAAGTGCTGGTGGCGCTGGTCATCGTCGGCACCGCGCTGGGCGCGTCGCTGCGCGCGGTCGGCAGCCTTGCCGCCAACGGCTCGGGCCTGCGTACCGCGATGATGGCGACCTGGTCGGCCGAGAACCGGCTGGTGCAGATGCGGCTGTCCAACAGCTTCCCCGAGATCGGCAAGGAAAGCTACGAGTGCCCGCAGGGCGACCTGCGCCTGATGTGCCACGAGGAAGTGCTGGCCAGCCCGAACCCGCGCCTGCGCCGGGTCGAAGTCAGCGTCTACGACACGGCCAATCCCGAGCGCCGGATCATCAAGCTGGTCCAACTGGTGCTGCGGCCATGATGAAGCGTCGCGGGGGTTTTACGCTGATCGAGTTGCTGGTGGCAATCAGCATCCTTGCCATCGTTGCCGTGCTCGGGTGGCGCGGGCTGGACGGTATTGTGCGCGCCCGGGTCGCCCTGACCGACCAGATGGAAACCACGCGCGGCATGCAGCTGGCCTTCGCGCAGATGGAGAGCGACCTTGAGCACATGGTGACACCGGAGGATATCCAGCGCCGCCAGAACCTGCTTGCCAACGCGGGCGGCATGACGCTGGTGCGCAATGCGTACAACGAAAATGCACCGTCCCAGCTGCAGGTGATTTCCTACCGCATCGTCGACGGCGTACTGATGCGGCGCGAATCGGCCGGCACGCGCGACCTGGTGCAGCTCGACGTGTTCTGGCAGGCCGCCACCAGCAATGCCGACACCACCCCGCCCGTGGTCCTGCAGTCCGGCGTGATGGCGATGCAGGTCGAGCTGTGGGAAAACAATATCTGGCGGCCCGCTGCTGCCGCCCCACCGGCGCCGGGCGTGCTGCTGCCGCCGTCCGGCTTGCGCGTCGCGCTGCAGGTGCGCGGACAGGAGCTTCCGATGAGCAAAGCGTTCCTGCTGGGAGGCATGTGATGCGGCTCAATAAACAGCGCGGCGTCGCCGTCATCACCGCCTTGCTCTTGTGTACCTTGGCCGTCAGCATCGTCGCCAGCCTGTTCTGGCAACAGCAGGTCCAGGTGCGTTCGATGGAAAACCAGCGCCTGCACCTGCAGACCAAATGGATCCTGCGCGGTGCGCTCGACTGGGCGCGCCTCGTGTTGCAGACGTCCGGCCAGCAAAGCGGCGTGACCACCCTGAACGACGTGTGGAACACGCCGCTGGCCGAGACGCGCCTCGACCAGTACATCGAGCGCGAGCGCGTCGAGGGGGAAGTTTTCGATGCGACACTTTCCGGACGTGTCATCGATGCGAGCTCGCGTTACAATCTGAGGCACTTGTCCACGGGGCCGCAGCGGAATCCGAACCACGAGCTCATTTACGCGAACCTGCTGCGCAACCTGCAATTCGATCCTGCGCTGGCAAGGAAGACCGCGGATTACATCCGCAGCACCGAAACGCTGCCGGCCGCTGCCGGCCAGACCGCGGCGCCCGTGAAATCGCTTCCGGTGGGACTCAAACGGGTGGAGGACTTGCTGGCAATTCCGGGCTATACGCCGGAGATCGTGGCCAGGCTGCGCGAGTTCGTGATCGTGCTGCCGTACATGACCAGCGGCGGCCAGGACAAGCATGGCCTGAATGTGAATACCGCGCCGGCGGAAGTGCTGGGCGCGGTCATCAGAGACTTTTCCCTGTCGGAGGCGCAAGCTTTGGTGGCGAGGCGGAAACAGGCCTCGTTCCGTGATATTGAGGGCTTTAAACTGCACTTGAATAACAAGGTCCCGATCGATGAGGCTTCACTGACGGTGAACAGCAATTTTTTCCTGGTGCAGAGCAGAATACGCCTTGACCGCGCCAATCTGGATTCCGAAGCCCTGGTCGAGCGTTTGCCAGGGGCAACAACTGTGGTAGCCATTCGCCAAAACTAGAACGAAAGCGAGACGGTTTGAGTACTTTATATATCCGCCACCCCGCCCGGGGAGAAGGCGAGCATGCGCTGGCCCAGTATGCATTGGTTGCCGATGGCGGCAAGCTGGTGCAGGAGGGCGAGGGCGCGCTGCGCAACATGGCCGACGTCGTGGCATCGAGCCGCAAGGTGGTGCTGCTGCTGGCCGCCTCGGACGTCACGCTGCTGCAAGTAAAAGTTCCGCCGCTGTCGAGCGCGCGCCTGAAGGCGGCGCTGCCCGGGCTGGTGGAAGAGCAGGTGCTGGGCGACCCGTCCGAGATGGTGCTGGTGCCCGCGCCGGTCGCGGCGCCGGACGGCACCCGCACGGTCGCCGTGGTCGCCCGTACCTGGCTGGAACCGATCGTGCGCATGCTGATCGCCCAGGGCGCGCATGCCGTGTCGGCCCTGCCTGCACAGCTGTGCCTGCCTGTTGAGCCGGGAACGGTGGCCGGCGCCATCCGCGGCGGCGAAATCACCTTGCGCTTCGCCCAGTTCCAGGGCCTCGGCCTCGACATGACCGGCGCCGAGCCGCTGGTGGCGCTGCAGACGGCCCGTTCGCTGGCCGGCGACGCGCCCCTGACCTTGTACCTGCCGCCGGCCCAGCTTGGCGAATACCAGGCGATTGCCGCCGAAGCCGGCCCTGGCGTCACCCTTGAGACGGATGCCTGGACGCACTGGATCGACGGCGCGCATACCACCAGCCTCGACCTGGTGGCCGGCCTGGGTTCGGCGGGCGCCCGCAGCGCCGACTGGAAGCGCTGGCGCTGGCCGATCGCGCTGGCGCTGCTGGCCTTCGTGGTCAACATCGCCGGACTGAATATCGAATACCTGCGCATGAAGCGCGAAGCCGAAGCCCTGCGCCAGTCGATGACGCAGACCTTCCGCGCCGCCTATCCGAACGAAACCGTGATCCTCGACCCGGCCGCCCAGATGCGCAAGAACATCTCGCTGGCCAAGGCGGCCCAGGGCGAAGTCAGCCCGGACGAATTCGTCTACCTGGCGTCCGCCTTCGGCGAAGCGATGCGCAGCACCGGGCGCGAAGCGGCGGTCGGCTCGCTCGAGTTCCGCGAGCGCGCGCTCAACGTCCGGCTCAAGCCGCAGGCCAACGACCCGGCCCTGGCCAGCCAGGTGAAAAACGCGCTGGCCGCGCGCGGGCTGTCCCTCACCGAAACCTCTGCCGGGGTCTGGCAGATCCGCAGCACTGGAGCACAATCATGAAGGCCACGCAATCGATCGGCCGTTTCAAGGAGCGCATTGCCGTCTGGTGGCTGGCACGCACCGAGCAGGAGCGCAAGTACCTGGCCGTCGGCGGCGCCGTGGTGGCCGCCACGCTGGTGTACATGATCTTCATCGACCCGGCCCTGACCGGCCGCGCCGAGCTGCGCCAGAAGCTGCCCGAGCTGCGCCAGCAGGCCGCCGAGCTGCAGGCGATGGCGCTGGAGGCCAGCCAGCTGGCCGCCCGCCCGGTTCCGGTGCCGGCGCCGATGACGCGCGAAGCGCTGATGGCCAGCCTGGCCGCGCGCGGTATCATCCCGCCATCGCTGACCTTGAGCGGCGAATACGCCAAGCTGCAGGTGTCCAACACGTCGTTTGCGAACCTGGTGATGTGGCTCGATGCGCAGCGCCGCGAGAACCGCATTTCGGTCGAAGACATGACGGTGACGTCGCTGCCGGCCGCAGGGCAGGTGGATGCCAGCCTGACCTTGCACCAGGGCACCGGGACCGCCGCACGATGAAGCGCGCCGCGCTCTGGCTGATTGCGGTCGCGCTGACGGTTGGGTTGACGATACTGCTATTTTTTCCGGCAACATGGCTGGGGCCGTTAGTGGAGAAGCAAACCGGTGCACGTTTGACTCTCGGGGATGCCCAAGGTACTCTTTGGCGCGGCTCGGCTTTCATTGGCGGCGCGCCGGGTGAGGGCGGGTCGGTCACGCCATTGCTGCCGGGACGTTTTTCGTGGCGCTTGTCCAAGATGGTGCTGCTGGGACAGGTCGACCTGGAACTGGAAAATCCGCAAGCGCTGACGCAGGCGGTGCACGTCACGGGCAGCTGGTCCGAATGGCAGGTCAGCCCGTCGGCGCTGCGGCTGCCGGCATCGGGCCTGGCCGGGCTGGGCGCGCCGCTGAACACGCTGGCGCCGAGCGGCATGATGCAGTTGTCGTGGACCACGCTTTCGCTGGCGCGCGCAGGGAATGCCGTGTCCGTCAATGGCCGCACCCTGTTGTCGATGCAGGATATGGGTTCACGCATGTCGCCCATTTCGCCGCTGGGCAGTTATGAACTGGCGTTCGACTGGCGCGGCCAGCAGGCGCAATTGAATTTGAAAACGGTGCGCGGCGCGCTGCTGTTGTCCGGAACGGGCGCCCTGAACAACGGGCGCCTGCGGTTTTCCGGCCAGGCAGAAGCCGGGCCCGGGTATGAAGAAACGCTGGGCAACCTCCTGAACCTGCTGGGCCAACGCCGCCTGGTGGGCGGCAAAAAAATAATCGCGTTAGAGTTCAAATGATGAAAAACATGTCACGCAGCACCAACTCCCTCCCGGCACTGCGCCGCATCGTTGCCGGCGCCATGCTGTGCTGCGCGGTCGTCACCAGCGCGGGGCCCGCGTGGGCCCAGACCGAAAACCAGGCGGCGCTGAACTTCGTCGGCGCCGACATCGAGTCGGTCATCAAGGCGGTGGGCCATTACACCGGCATGACCTTCATCATCGACCCGCGCGTCAAGGGCACCCTGACCCTGGTGTCGGAAAAATCGATCTCGAAGTCGCAGGCCTTTGCGCTGCTCACGTCGGCACTGCGCCTGCAGGGCTACGCGGTGGTCACCGGCGACGGCTTCGCCAAGGTGGTGCCGGAGGCCGAAGCCAAGCTGCAGGCCTCGCCCACCCAGGTCGGGGTGCGCGGCTCGCGCGTGCGCGGCGACCAGATCGCCACCCAGATTTATCACCTGAACTTCGAGTCGGCCGCCAACCTGACCGCGGTGCTGCGCCCTTTGATCTCGCCGAACAATTCGATCATGGCCAACCCGGGCAACAACAGCCTGGTCATTACCGACTACGCCGACAACCTGCGCCGCCTGTCGAAAATCATCGCCGCGCTCGACGCGCCGGTGGCCGCCGACGTCGACGTGATTCCGGTGCGCTACGCGATCGCCAGCGACATGGCGGCGATGGTCAACAAGCTGATGGAACCAGGCCCTGGCGGCGACTCCGGCCGCGTGTCGGTGGTGGCCGACCCGCGCACCAATTCGCTGGTGCTGCGCGCGCCGTCCCCGGCGCGCGCCCGCCTGGCGCGTTCGCTGATCGCCAAGCTCGATGCGCCGACCTCGCAGGCCGGTAACGTGCACGTGGTGTACCTGAAAAACGCCGACGCCACCAAGCTGGCGCAAACCTTGCGCGCGGTGGTGTCGGGCGACGTCTCGGCCGCGGCGCAGCCGGGCCAGGGCACCACCGGCGGCAGCGTGCCGAGCGGCGGCGGCATGGCCGGCGGCGCCGGCGGCATGGGCGGGCAGCAGGGCCAGGGCATGATCGGCGCCGGCCAGGTCAGTTCGCTCGGCGCGCAGTCGCCCGGCCAGCAGGTGGGCGAAGCCACCGGCGGCGGCGGGGCCGGCTTCATCCAGGCCGACGCCACCACCAACACCCTGATCATCACTGCGCCGGAAACGGTGTACCGCAACCTGCGCTCCGTGATCGACATGCTCGACGTGCGCCGCGCCCAGGTCTACATCGAATCGCTGATCGTCGAGGTCAACTCGGCCAAGGCGGCCGAATTCGGCGTCCAGTGGCTTGGCTTGTCGGGCAACGAGAACAGCAGCTACCGCGCGGGCGGCCTGCAGAACTACACCGACAGCCGCGGCATTGCCGGCATCGCCGCCGGCGCGCTGGCCAATCCGCCGGTGCTGCCGACGGCAAAAGGCCTGACCATCGGCCTGTTCAAGCAGATCAACGGCCAGCTTGGCCTTGGCGCGCTGGCGCATGCGCTGGAAACCGACGGCAACGCCAACATCCTGTCGACCCCGAACATGCTCACGCTCGACAACGAACTGTCGACCATCAAGGTCGGCCAGAACGTACCGATCATCAGCGGCCAGTTCACCACGCCGGCCAGCGGCACCGCCAGCAATCCGTTCCAGACCATCGACCGCCGCGACGTCGGCATCACCCTCAAGGTGCGTCCGCAGATTTCCGAAGGCGGCACCATCAAGATGGCGATCTACAGCGAGAACTCGAACGTCGACCCGACCAGCCTGGGCGCGACGTCGGGCGTGACGACCAACATCCGCATCATCGAAAACAATGTGATCGCCGACGACGGCCAGATCATCGTGCTGGGCGGCCTGATCAAGGACGACAGCAACGACACCGAGGAAAAGGTGCAGGGACTGGGCGACATCCCGATCCTGGGCAACCTGTTCAAATACCGCAAGCGCGGGCGCTCGAAGACCAACCTGATGGTGTTCCTGCGGCCTGTGATCGTGCGCAGCAAGGAAGACAGCAACAGCATCGCCACCGACCGCTACGACTTCATGCGCTCGGCCGGCGTGCGTTCCCAGCTTGGCACCGAGACCGCCGTGCTGCCCGATTACGGCACCCCGGTGCTGCCGGCGCTGGTCAAGGGCCAGCCGCCGCTGGGCGGCGCGATGGCCCCGGTGCCGGTGCGCCCGCCGGCAGCGCTGGTCCCGGTCCAGCCGCGCAGCACCCCGGCGCCGCCTGATGCGAGCAAATACCGTCCGGTCACCCCGGGCCAGAAATAGAGAAACACGATGAACAATCTTTTGCCTTACGCTTTTGCCCGCGACTTCGGCGTGCTCGCGCGTACGGATGGCGATAACGGCAACCCGGTCGAAGTCTGGGTTTCCGGTGCGACCGCGCCGGCCGCCATCGCCGAGGTGTCGCGCCGCTTTGGCCGCATCGCGCTGCGTTCGATGCCGCGCGCGGAACTGGAGGCGGCGATCGCCGGCGCATATGCCAGCGCCGGCGGCGACGCCTCGCAGGTGGCCGACGAATTCGACGCCGACCTCGACCTGACCAAGCTGCTGCAGGACGTGCCGGCCATCGAAGACCTGCTCGAGTCGTCCGACGACGCGCCGGTCATCCGCATGATCAACGCGCTGCTGACGCAGTCGCTGCGCGAAGGCGCTTCCGACATCCACATCGAACCGTTCGAACAGACCTCGGTGGTGCGCTTCCGCATCGACGGCGCGCTGCGCGACATCGTCCGTCCGCGCAAGGGCATCCACGCCTCGCTGATCTCGCGTATCAAGATCATGGCGGCGCTCGACATCGCCGAAAAACGCCTGCCGCAGGACGGCCGCATCACCCTGCGCGTCGGCGGCAAGCCGGTCGACGTGCGCGTCTCGACCCTGCCGACCGGCCACGGCGAGCGCGCGGTGCTGCGTTTGCTGGACAAGGAAGCCGGCCGCCTCGACCTGTCGCACCTGGGCATGAGCCCGGAGTTGCTGCCGCAGTTCGACACCCTGATCAAGCAGCCGCACGGCATCGTGCTGGTGACCGGACCGACCGGTTCCGGCAAGACCACCACGCTGTACGCCGCGCTGTCGCGCCTGAACGCGAGCACCACCAACATCCTGACCGTGGAAGACCCGATCGAGTACGACCTGATCGGCGTCGGCCAGACCCAGGTCAACGCCCGCATCGACATGAGCTTCGCCAAGGCCCTGCGCGCGATTTTGCGCCAGGACCCGGACGTCATCATGATCGGCGAGATCCGCGACCTGGAAACCGCGCAGATCGCGGTGCAGGCCTCGCTGACCGGCCACCTGGTGCTGGCCACCTTGCACACCAACGACGCCGCCGCGGCCGTCACGCGTTTGCTCGACATGGGCATCGAGCCGTTCCTGCTGTCGTCGTCGCTGCTGGGCGTGATGGCGCAGCGCCTGGTGCGCAAGCTGTGCGTGCACTGCAAGGTCCCGGACGGCCAGTTCTACAAGGCGGTCGGCTGCGACAAGTGCGGCCAGACCGGCTATCACGGCCGGGTCGGCGTGTACGAATTGCTGCAGACCAACGACGAGATCCGCGCCCAGATCCACAACCGCGCCTCCGAAGCGGAGATCCGCACTGCCGGGCAGCGCGCGGGCATGAAGACCATGCGCGAGGACGGCGAGCGCTTCCTGCGCGATGGCACCACCACCCAGGCGGAACTCCTGCGCGTGACCAAGGACTAAGCCACCAAGATGCCAGCATTCCGCTACGAAGCCGTCGATGACGCCGGCGCCACCAGGAAGGGCGTGGTCAACGCCGACAGCCCGCGCTCGGCGCGCGCCGACCTGCGGCTGCAGGGCCTGACCCCGCTGAACGTCGAAGCCATCACCGCGCAGCTGGACGCCAGCGGCGTGGCCAAGAGCCGCGGCATCGGCGAGAAACTGTCGCAGGTCGAGCTGGCGCTGTTCACGCGCCAGCTGGCCAGCCTGCTCGAAGCCGGGCTGCCGCTGGAGCAGGCGTTTACTGCCTTGCTCGAGCAGGCCGAGCGCCCATACGTGCGCGACCTGATCGCCTCGATCCGCGCCGAAGTGATGGGCGGCGCCCCGTTCTCCGACGCGCTGTCGCGCCACCCGCGCGACTTCGCCGAAATTTACCGCGCCCTGGTCGCCTCGGGCGAGCAGATCGGCCACCTGGCGCGCGTGCTGTCGCGCCTGGCCGACTACATCGAGCGCCGCAACGCGCTGGTGCAGAAGGTGCGCCTGGCGTTCCTGTATCCGGCCATCGTCACCGTGCTGGCGTTCGCGATCGTGATTTTCCTGCTGACGTATGTGGTGCCGCAGATCGTGTCGGTGTTCGCCAACACCAAGCAGAAACTGCCGCTGCTGACCACGATGATGCTCGCCGTGTCGAACTTTGTGCGCGGTTACGGGATCTACGTCGCAGTAGCGATGATCGGCGCGTTCTTCATGTGGCGCCGCGCACTGCAGAATCCGGACCTGAAGCGGCGCTGGCATACCTGGCTGCTGACGGCGCCGATCTACGGCAAGTTCGAACGCAGCCTCAACACGGCGCGCTTCGCCAGTACGCTGGCCATTACCACCGGTTCCGGCGTGCCGATCCTGCACGCGCTCGATACCAGCCGCGACACGCTGTCGAACGTGGCCATGAAGGAGCTGGTCGAGCAGGCCAGCGCCAGCGTGCGCGAAGGCGTCGGCCTGGCGCGCGCGCTGTCGGCCCAGAAGCACTTCCCGCCGATGCTGATCCACATGATCCGCGCCGGCGAGATCACCGGCGAGCTGCCGGCCATGCTGGACCGCGCAGCGCTGTCGCAGCAGGCCGACGTCGAGCGCCGCACGCTGACCATCGCCGGCCTGCTCGAGCCGCTGCTGATCGTCGCGATGGGTATCGTGGTGCTGCTGATCGTGCTCGCGGTGCTGATGCCGATTATTGAAATCAACCAGCTGGTGCGGTAACGAAGGAACACGATGAAGCGCATGCCTTTACTTTTAACCCTGCTTGCCCTGGTAGCCCTGTCGGCGTCGGTCGCGTACTGGGTCCTGCAGCTGTACAAACCCGACCAGCGCCCGCTGGCCGCAGCGCCGGTCATGGCGGCGCCGCCGCCATCGGTCGATGCTGCAGCCACGCTGTTCGGCGGCCAGGCAATGGCGGCCGTCGCCACCAACTACCAGCTCACCGGCGTGGTAGCCGCTGGCCGCAACAGCGTCGCCATCCTGATCGCGGACGGGCAGCCGGCCAAGGCGTTCCCGATCGGGAAAGAGCTGTCGGCCGGGGTGGTGGTGAAGGAAGTGCATCCACGTTACGTGATGCTGTCGGAGGGCGGCATATTGAAGCGGATCGAGCTGGCGGTCGACGCCAAGCCGCCGGCCGACATGGCCGCGCCGCTGCCGATGGAGGCGCCGGCGCCGCCGGCGTATCCGCAGCAGGGACAGCCGCCGCCGCAGCAGCCACTGCCGCAAACGCAGCAGGAACGGCCGATGCCGCAATCGCCTCAGCAGCAGGAAGAGCCTCCGCAAGGGCCTGGGCAGGAGCAGGAGCCGCCGCCACCACCGGTGCCGATGGGGCGTCCGACCGACGCGGTACCGGCGCCAGCCCCGCAGCCCGAGATGCCGCCGCCGACGCGTAACGTCGGCGTGCAGGGACCGCCGCCGGTATCGCAATAAGCGCCGGCGAGGGCCGTCAGTCGTCGTTTTTCAGTTTCGTTTTTTCCAGCGCGCGCTTTTCAGCCTGGCGCTGCGCCGACTTGCTTTTGACGTGGGCGCCGGCCACACGCTGTTTGGCCAGCACCGCAAGCGGGTTGCGGGGCTTGCCAAACGCCTGCGAGGGCTCGACCCGCACCCGCATTTTCTGGCGCGTCGCCAGTGCCTTGTTCGCCATGCCCCGCCCCCCTTTAATTACAGCACGTAGCGCGACAGGTCTTCGTTGTCGGCCAGCTTGTCGAGCCGCTCGTTGACGTAGCCCGCGTCGATGGTCAATACCTGGCCGTGGTTGTCGCTGGCCGTGAACGAAATCTCCTCGAGCAGCTTCTCCATCACGGTGTACAGTCGGCGCGCGCCGATGTTCTCGGTGCGCTCGTTGACCGAGTAGGCGATCTCGGCGAGGCGCGTGATGCCGTCCGGCGAAAAATCGATCTTCACGCCTTCGGTCGCCAGCAGCGCTTCGTACTGCGTGGTCAGGCAGGCGTCGGTGCTGGTCAGGATGCATTCGAAGTCGGCAATCGACAGCGACTCGAGTTCGACCCGGATCGGGAAGCGGCCCTGCAGCTCGGGGATCAGGTCCGACGGCTTGGCCAGGTGGAACGCGCCCGACGCGATGAACAAAATATGGTCGGTGCGGATCATGCCGTACTTGGTGTTGACGGTGGTGCCCTCGACCAGCGGCAGCAGGTCGCGCTGCACGCCGGCGCGCGAGACGTCGGCCCCGCCGGTTTCGGAGCGCGAGGCGATCTTGTCGATCTCGTCGAGGAACACGATGCCGTTCTGTTCGACGTTGGCGATCGCCTTCTGCTTCATCTCGTCGTCGTTGACCAGCTTGGCCGCTTCTTCCTCGGCGAGCAGCTTCATCGCCTCGGCGATCTTGACCTTGCGCGGCTTCTTGCGCGCCGCGCCCATGCCGGAGAACATCGACTTGATCTGCTCGGTCATTTCTTCCATGCCGGGCGGCGCCATGATTTCCATCTGCGGCGCCGCTTCGGCCACGTCAACCTCGATTTCGCGGTCGTTCAGCGCGCCTTCGCGCAGGCGCTTGCGGAAGGTCTGGCGCGTGTTGTCGCCTTCCTTCGGTTCGGCGGCCGCGGCCCCGGCATTAAAGCCGAAGTCGCGCGGCGGCGGCACCAGGATGTCGAGGATGCGGTCTTCGGCGGCGTCCTCGGCCCTCTGGCGCACCTTCTTCATTTCGCTGGCGCGGGTCTGCTTGACGCCGATGTCGATCAGGTCGCGGATGATGGTGTCGACGTCGCGCCCGACGTAGCCCACCTCGGTGAACTTGGTCGCTTCGATCTTGATGAACGGCGCATCGGCCAGCCGCGCCAGGCGGCGCGCGATTTCGGTCTTGCCGACCCCGGTAGGCCCGATCATCAGGATGTTCTTCGGCGTGATCTCGTGGCGCAGCGGCTCGTCGACCTGCTGGCGGCGCCAGCGGTTGCGCAGCGCGATCGCAACGGCGCGCTTGGCCTTGCCCTGGCCGACCACGTGCTTGTCCAGTTCCGAGACGATTTCGGGGGGAGTCATGTTCATGATTGAGTTAGGCACGATATTAGTCCAGGGTTTCGACGATGTGGTTCAGGTTGGTGTAGATGCACAGCTGGCCGGCGATGGTCAGCGACTTGTGCACGATCTCCGCCGGCGACAGCTCGGTGTTTTCCTGCAGCGCCTTGGCCGCGGACTGGGCATAGCTGCCGCCCGAGCCGATCGCGCCGACGCCGTCTTCCGGCTCGAGCACGTCGCCGTTGCCGGTGATGACCAGCGTCGATTCGGCGTCCGCCACCAGCAGCATCGCCTCGAGGCGGCGCAGGATGCGGTCGGTGCGCCAGTCCTTGGCCAGTTCGACCGACGCGCGCAGCAGGTGTCCCTGGTGTTTTTCCAGCTTGCCTTCGAAGCGGTCGAGCAGGGTGAAGGCGTCGGCGGTGCCGCCGGCGAAGCCGCACAGGACCTTGCCCTGGTACAGCTTGCGCACCTTGCGCGCGGTGCCCTTCATGATGATGTTGCCGAGAGTCACCTGGCCATCGCCGCCGAGGGCTACTTGCCTGCCGCGCCTGACGCACAGGATGGTGGTGCCGTGATATTGTTCCATGTCAGCCTCTGAGTTATCTAGCCCACAAGAAGTGGGGATGCCCGGGCCAATTGCAAGATAAATAGCGAGTTCGGCGCTGGCTAATATTTATGCGGGAACAGTCGGGCGACGCCGGCGTAGCCTAGCAGTTTGAACAGGGCCGCGACCAAATGGTTCACGTCGCGCAGTTCGATCTTCTTGCCGCCTGCCGCCAGCGCGCGCAGGCGCCCCTGCAGCGCCACCGCGGCCCCGTATTCGACCCGCGCCAGGCGCGAACAATCCAGCAGCACCAGCTCGTTTTCCTGGGCATACGCGTCGATCGCCGCAAACAGCGCGGCCACGTCGCCTTCTATGACTGGAGGCAGCATGAAGCGCTCGACACTGGCCGGCCCGCTCGCGGCAGTGGCGACCTTGCGCGGCGCTTCGAACGACGGTGGCGACACTTCGAAGGTGACGCAATAATCCATCGCCGTCTCTTCGAAATCCTTTTCGCGGTTCAGCAGTTGCAGCAGCGCGAGCAGCAGCAGCCATGGCGCCGGGCTGCTGTCGCGCTGGCCGATGATGGTGCCCTGGCGGGCCAGTGCGGCCAGCTCGGCGGCGCCGGCGACCACCAGCTCGCAGTCGCGCGCGTGCAGGCTGGCCAGCGCTTTGGACAGCAGCTCGCAGCCTTCCGGCGTGAGCTCGGTGATGCGTCCCAGTTCAAGCCGCAGCAGGGCGCCTGGCGCCGCCAGCTGGGCCAGCCGCTCGAGCTGGGGGGCGATGTGGGCGTCGAGCGTGCCGGCCAGGACTTCGGTCGGTGTGACCCCGGCATATGCCGGGCCCGCGGAAGCCGAGGGCAGCAGGGGATTGAACGCAGGCGGCGAGGTCTCGAAGCTGCTGGCGTAATCGATGGCCAGGTTGTCGAAGTCATGGGGCCGGTTGCCGGCCTGGTACAGGTCGAACAGCATCCACCACACCGTGCGGTCCGGCTGGCCGGTCTCGCCAAGGCTGTCGCGCAGCATGTGTTCGGCGGCCGCGGCCTGGCCGTTCGCATACAGGATGGCGCTTTCCTCGACGACCGGCGCGGCCTGGGCCTCGACCGGCGCGTCCGGCAGCACGTCGTCGCCCAGCAGCTCGGTGGTCGGGAGTTCCAGCATCGGCATGGTGCCTGGGCTTTGCTCCTGCTGGAAGCTGGTCAGCGGACGGCGCGGCCCGCTGCCCCAGGCCGGTTCCGGGGTGTTGAAGATGTCGTCGGCCATGGCGGACTCGATGGCGTCGATCTTGGCCGCGGTGGCGCGCGCGATTTCGCGCAGGCGCGCCCGCTCGGCTTCGGTCTCTTGCGGCATGCGCGACGGCTCGCCCACGCGCATGCGCGTATCCGGCGGCGCGCTGCCGTCCGCTTGTTCGTTCTTGCGCTTAAACCTGGAGAAAATACCCACGTCGTTCCCTGTTACGTCATTTCACGCTGCTGCATGGCCCTGCGTCCTGAAAGCAAAAAAGCATGCGGCGTGAGGCGCATGCTTTTTTACGGGAAACAGCGCGATCAGTCGCCGTACAGTTTTTGCTTCAGCTCGCGGCGCTGCTGCGCTTCGAGCGACAGCGTGGCGGTCGGGCGCGCGATCAGGCGCGGGATGCCGATCGGCTCGCCGGTCTCTTCGCACCAGCCGTATTCGCCGGCGTCGATCGAGGCGATCGATTGCTGCACCTTCTTGAGCAGCTTGCGCTCGCGGTCGCGGGTGCGCAGCTCGAGCGCATGCTCTTCTTCGATGGTGGCGCGGTCGGCCGGGTCGGGCACCAGGACCGTTTCGCGCAGGTGTTCGGTGGTTTCGCCGGCATTCTTCAACAAGTCTTTTTCAAGTTGCTGCAAGCGTGCCTTGAAAAACGCCAACTGGTCCGCGTTCATGTAGTCCTTCTCGCCCATTGCCCGGACTTCTTCTTCGGATGGGACGCGGCCTTCTGTGTTCACGGCGGGGGTCGATTTAGTTGTTTTAGTCATGACTTCACTTACCTTCGATACGACAGAGGTTTTCATTTTATCAGCTAACCCGACAGCAGCACCCTCTGCTGCTGGTGTGCCTGACGCCGGGTCGCTTGCCTTGACAGGCGGCTGTCCGCCCGTCGCTTTACTGCCTGCCTTCGCAGTTGCTGCATTCTTTGCCGTGCTCCCGGCGGTTGCCCGCGAGGCCGGCCTGGCTGCCGCCGGCTTGGCTTTTTCAGCTGCCGGCGCGGTCGCTGCGACCGCTGCCGTGGTGGCCCTGGAGGCCGCTTTCGTGTCGCTACCTTTCATGATGCCACCCCGATCTATGCCACGCGCCAAACCGGGCGCCGTGGTACTTCAGTCGTCAGCCGCAATGCCGTCCCGTGCAAACCGGAAACCGGGATAGTTTATACCAAACATTGTTCCAGTCCGCGGATAAACACGTCTTTTGGTAAATTTTTGCCAATAAATACCATCTTGCTGCCACGTTCCTCGGCGTCGCCCCATTTTCCGGCGATGTCGCTGCCCATGATCTGGTGCACGCCCTGGAACACCACCTTGCGGTCGGCCCCTTCCATCAGCAGCACCCCCTTGTAGCGCAGCATGCGCGGGCCGAACACGTTAACCAGGCTGCCGAGGAATTCGTCGAGGCGGGCCGGGTCGAACGGGCGCGTGCTCTTGAACACGAAGGCGGCGATGTCGTCGCTGTGGTGGCTGTGGTGATGGTCGTTGCTGTGGTCACAGTTTTCGGTGTGGACATGCTCGTGCTCGCCGTCGCTGTCGTGCGCGTGGTGATGGCCTTCGTCGCTGGCCTCGTCGGCGGTCAGGAACAGCGGGTCGATCTCGA
This sequence comes from Telluria sp., assembly GCA_036402435.1. GTDB lineage: Bacteria > Pseudomonadota > Gammaproteobacteria > Burkholderiales > Burkholderiaceae_D > Telluria_A. The sequence goes on from DASWSX010000054.1 coordinate 23,875, forward strand.
GCTTGTCGTTCAGGTTGAAGCCGCGCAGGTCGAGCACCTCGGCCAGCGGGGCATGCCCGAAGTCGGAGTGGGTGATATGAGCGCGCGGGTTGATGCGCTTGATCCTGCTCTTGAGCTCGGCCAGCTGGGCCGCGTCGACCAGGTCGGTCTTGGAGATCAGGATCTTGTCGGCGAAGCCGACCTGGCGCTGGGCTTCCTCGTGTTCGTCCAGCTGGGCCATCGCGTGGCGCGCGTCGACCACGGTGACGACGGCGTCGAGCAGGTAGTTAGCGCCCACTTCTTCATCGACGAAGAAGGTCTGGGCGACCGGGCCGGGATTGGCCAGGCCGGTGGTTTCAATGACGATGCGGTCGAAGGCGATCTCGCCGGCATCGCGCTTCTGGGCGAGTTTGGACAAGGCCACGATCAGGTCGCCGCGTACGGTGCAGCAGATGCAGCCGTTGTTCATCTCGACGATCTGCTCGGTGCTGTCCTGCACCAGGATTTCGTTGTCGATGTTTTCCTGGCCGAACTCGTTCTCGATGACCGCGATGCGCAGGCCATGATCCTCCTGCAGGATGCGGTTGAGCAGCGTGGTTTTGCCGGCGCCGAGGAAGCCGGTCAGGATGGTGCTTGGGATTAATGCCATGTTCTTTTGTCGCTTGTAATAAATGTGCGCCGCCGGGCGGCAGGTCAGCGAGCGATTATGCCGGATTTCCCAATTTGCTTCCAAAAAGCCCGTTTGGACTTGATCCGGATCATGCCCAGACCGTTGCCTTACTTTGACTTGGCGCGCGGGTGGGCTTTGTCGTAAGCGGCGGCAAGGTGCTGGAAATCAAGCGCCGTGTAGACCTGGGTCGAGGTGATGCTGGCGTGGCCCAGCATTTCCTGTACCGCGCGCAGGTCGCCGGACGACTGCAGCACGTGCGAGGCAAACGAGTGCCGCAGCACGTGCGGGTGGACGTTGACGGCGGTGCCCACGCGCAGCGCGTGCTGCTTCAGGCGGGTCTGGATCACGCGGGGCGAGATGCGGGTGGCGCGCGCCGACAGGAACAGGGCGCCGCTGCCATCAGGCGGGGCAGGGCGCACCGCCAGCCAGGCGTTGAGCGCTTCGATGGCGTGGGCGCCGGCCGGCACCTTGCGCATCTTGTTGCCTTTGCCGGTCACCACCACTTCGGCGGCGTCGAGGTCGATCCAGCCGAGCGAGGCGGGCGACCCGCTTGCCGCATCCGCCTTGCGGTAGGCCACGTCGAGGCCGGCCAGTTCGGATACCCGCAGCCCGCTCGAATACATCAGCTCGAACATGGCGCGGTTGCACAGGTCGGCCGGTTCGGGATTGGCGTGCGCGTGCGACGGCGTGCCGACCAGGTGGACGGCGTCGTCCACCGACAGCGCCTTGGGCAGGCCGCGCGCGCGTTTCGGTGCGCGCACGCCATCGACCGGATTGGCGGCCAGCTTGAGGCTGCCGCGCGCCAGCCAGCCGAAAAAGCCGCGCCAGCACGACAGCTTGCGCGCGATCGAGCGCGGGCCGAGCTGCTGGGAATGCAGTTTGGAGGCGAGGCGGCGGATGTCGGCGTGGAGCACCGTGTCCCAGTCCGACTCGCCGGTCAGGGCGGCAAGTTCGGTCAGGTCGCGCCGGTAGGCGAGGATGGTGTGCGGCGACAGCTGGCGCTGGGTGGCAAGTTCAAGCAGGTACTGTTGCACCGGCCCGAGTTTGGCGCCAGCCGCATCCATGGTGCTTAGGCGCGCAGCGCTTCCAGCGCGGCGCTGGCGGTTTCGCCGATGTGGGTCAGGAAGTCGGTCGCCATTGCCGCCGTGAAGCGCTCCGGATCGGGCGAGCCCATGATCAGGAGGCCGAATGCGCCGGCGCTGCTGCGCAGCGGCAGGATCACGGCCGACTGCACGGCGGCGGCGTCGTCCAGCCAGCGCACCGCTTCGAAATCGTGGTTGCTGCCGCAGTAAGGCGACAGCAGGCTGTTGGCGAAGATGCGGGCGTCGTCGGACACGCCGTCGGCGAACCAGCCGGCCTGGTGCTGGGGATCCAGGTTCCACAGGCGCAGGGTGGCCTGCGGCACGCCGAAATGCTGCTTCAGGCCGTCGACCAGCACGCGCGGCAGCTCGATGTCCTTGCGCGCGCGCAGCAGCGCCGCGGTCCAGCCGTGGAACTTGTTGGCGATCGCGGCGTTTTCCTGCGCGGTGCGGACCAGCTCGGACATGCGCAGCTCGAGCGCCTTGTACTTGTCGCGCATGACTTCCATCTGGCGTTCCTGCAGCGACACGGTCTTGCCGGTGAGCGGGCTCGACAGTTTCACCCGGCCCAGCAGGGCAGTGTGCTCTTCGAAGAAGTGGGGGTTGTCGGCCAGAAAGCTGGCGACGGCGGCGGAGTCCAGTGAAGCGGTCATTGAGGTCATGTGGTCGGGAGGAGACGCAATTCTAACCGACCGCCGCGCGCTGGCAGCGAAAACATGTCGGCAAATAAAAAAAGACGTCCGAAGACGTCTTTTCGTGGCGCTGCCGGCGGATCAGAAGCGGTGGCGGATGCCGACCTGGAAGGTGTGCGGGTCGTCCCCTGGCACCTTGGTGAAGCCGCCCGGCGAACCCGATACGCCCGGCGTGTACTGGCCGTCGTTCTGGTTGCGGATCTTGGCAACCACGGTGTAGACGTCGGTACGCTTGGACAGGTTGTGGTCGTAGCCCAGCGCGAACAGGGTGGCGTCGCTGTTCGACGCGGTGCGGTCGTTCTGGCGTGCTACCGATGCCATCACGCGGCCAGCGCCCATCTTGTAGTGGGCGCCCAGCTGGTAGCTGGTGGCGTCGACCTGGCTGTTGCGGGTGATGTTGTTGACGAACACGTTGCGCAGCGCGGTCGCGGTCGGCGCACCCAGCGGCGCCAGCCTTGGCGCTACCATGCCATCCCATGCGCCGATGTAATCGCGCAGCAGGGCCGAGTTCTCGTTCTTCTGGTCATGCAGGCCAGCGAAGAACTTGAACGCGCCCATGGTGTACGAGCCGCCGACCGTGGTCGTGACCAGGCTGGTGCGGTCCATCCAGTCGTAGCCGCGGTTGTGGCCGATGCCGACGTCGAAGCCGTTGGCCTTGTAGGTCAGGGCAGCGCCGTAGAACTTGTTGTAGCGGCCGAGGTAACCGGACTGCTTGGCGCCGTACATGACGGAGCCGCCGATGCCGCCAGGGGTCGCGATACGGTACTGGATCGACTTCTGCGAGCGGATGTCCGCGCCCAGTGCGGTGAAGCCGGCCGCGCCGCCGGTAATGCCGCCCCAGGTGCCGGCGGTGCCGGTCTCGAACGCGTCGGCAGCTGCGAACACTTCGTAGCCAGGGGTGTACATGCGGCCGAGCAGGATTGCGCCCACTGGCGTGATCAGGCCGACCATCGCGGTGCGGTCGAACAGCGCCTTCTCAGGATTGACGGCGGCGCTGCCAGGAACCTGCAGTGCGGTCCGGATTTCCCCTACCAGTTGAGGGCCGAGCGAGCCCATGCCCTTGGTCAGGTACAGGCCCTGATTGTCGGAGATCAGGGTCGGGGTCTGGGTGCCGGTGTCGAGTTCGACGCGCGCTTCCAGGTTGAAAATCGCCTTGAAACCACCGCCGATGTCTTCGGTACCCTTGAAGCCGATGCGCGAACCGTCAGCGCCACCGCTGAAGATGCGTGCCTTCTCGCCTTTGGTTTTGGTGATGCCGGCGTCGGCAATGCCATAGATCTGGACGCTGGACTGCGCCATGACCGGGGCGGCGAAACAGGTAGCGATTACACCAGCGATTAATTTTGTTTTCATTGCGTCTCCAGGAAGATAATTTAGTAAAACGAACGCGCGTACTAAATTCGTTTGAACC
>DASWSX010000055.1:0-41992 GCA_036402435.1 Telluria sp.
TGCTCGCCGAGCACTCCGTACGTATACCAACGCTATACCCAAGGATGACCTTACACTCCTGCTCAACGACCGGAACGATCCAGAGGCGCTCTATTGGTACCCACTGCGGTCCAGCAGGGCCGTTAACCCGGACTGCTCCAATACAGTGCATTTCATGTGCGTCTAGCCCAACGAGGTCAAATGGCGCAATTGCCTGGACTCTCCGCGGATGTCCTGTACCGACTCTCAGCCTTGCACTGGCATCGGCGCCGTAACGCGCGCCCGTACCGGCACCGAGTTCGCTTTCAGTCAATTGCTGCATGTATCGTTCCACCGACCGGCGGCCACATGACTTCGAATTCAGAGGATAGTCCTCCCGAGTCAGGCCAGCCTCCTCAGCCAACCTTACAAATGTCTTGTGCACATTTTTCGCGGCAATCTTCGCCTCGTGGACAACCCCTCGTTTGGTGCGTTTCAGGATCAACGAATCCAGTTTTTCCTTAATCACTGGATACTCAGCAAGAAACGCAGAGAATGAGCCGGCAAACCCGCGTGCCTGTCCGGGACGGCCCTTTGGAAGCTCGGTCTCACGTCTATACTCCTTAAGACGCGTTCCCTTAAGCAACCCGGCCCATCCCATAATTTTTCCATCTGCTGCGAAGGCAAGGCATCGATTCAAAGACCGTAGGATCATCTCAGGAGTGAAGCCGAACTCCTTGCTGATCGTAGTTATACGGCCGAGCGCGATGTACGACTCGACTGCTCGAGCCATCCGGGTGAACCGCTCTCGATCTTCTAGGGGCAAAGCCTCAATGTCTACTCTCCGCCATAGCCGCGTATCACGCAGCTCTTGCGGTAAGGTTCGATAGACGAAGCGGCGGGTAGTCATGCTCGAGCTCGCGTGCTAAATGTTGTCAGCATCGACAACGGAGCGTCGTCAAGATCGCTAAGAAGTTGACCTCCCTGCACGAGACGAAAGGCGGCTGCAATGTAGAGCGGGAAAAGCTCGCTTGAGCCGAGCGCAGCGATATCGGCCAACGCAACGGTACGGTGTGCGTGAATAAACGCTGCCAATTCGGTCATATACGGTGCTAATGCGAAGCCCCTTGCAGCGCTCATCCATGCGATCGCCCGTTGCCAATTCCAGCGTCGAAGGTCATGTTCGTAAAGACGGGTACGGTCAAAACACTGCAGATGCGCGCCGGCGTGCTCAGCTGCGTCTTCTAGTACGCGAAGTCGCTTCGTCGTTTCCCTGTTGGGCTTTTCGCTTTCGCTGGAAACGTAATGCCATTGAACAACCTCGTCAGTGTAATGGACTATTGCTGCGAAGCTAAGCGACACAGAGTCCGGCAGCTCAATATTCGGAGAATACTCGACGTCGACGACGGCAGGATCTGCTTCGGTCAGCACAAAATGATCGAAGTAAAGATCGCTACAGATGACCCAATCTTTATCAGTACGAGGGCTGTAGACATACCAGAGCGATGAATTCTGGTGCCCGCGTATCCCGTACGCAGCCGCTAACTTACCTCGGAAACGGGTACCTAATCGACCGGATGATTTGCTAGCCTGCATCGCATCTCCAACATGACCGCATAGCGATCACCAGAGGACGTTCGAACTTCGGCAACGTAAGGTCCGGAGCCGCAGGCCGTTGCAATCCTGCACGCCACCTAGTTACGCTGCGCTCAACAGCTGGATGTTCGGGTCAAGGGCGAAAAAAAAGAACCGTCCACGTAGATTGAGCATCGCATCAAAATCGCAAACTAGCTACAGAAATACTCACAGAGTTGCGTCGCGCGCAGATTTACTCTCACCAGTCTGTCGCGCGGTAACGACACGATAACGAGAGTATCGATTGTGTTTTCGATCCACCTTCCTATAGCGAGAAGTTTACGACCAAGTCACATCATTCTGTCGGCGCACTGCAGTCGCGCGCAGCAGCAAATTCCCTCCCCAAGTAGAATGAAGGTCACTTGAAGCGGGAGAAATGCATGAAACGAACTGCCCTTGTCGTAGGCATCACCGGAATCGGCGGTAATCATGTCGCCCGCGAACTGCTGGCTAACGGATGGGAGGTCTTTGGCCTGTCGCGCCGCGCACCCACCGATTTGCCCGCCGTGCGCCACGTGGCCGCCGACTTGCTCGACCCGGCTGCGCTCGCTTCCGCACTCGCCGATGTCGCCCCGACCCACGTCTTCATCACAACCTGGATGCGCCAGGAAACCGAGGCCGAGAACATCCGGGTTAACGCGGCACTCGTGCGCAACCTGCTCGACGCGCTGTCGGCCAGGAAGACCGTTCGCCACGTCGCCCTCGTCACCGGGCTAAAGCACTATCTCGGCCCGTTCGAGGCCTACGCCAGTTCGGGCACCCTGCCCGACACGCCGTTGCGAGAAAGCCAGCCGCGCCTGCCGCTAGAAAACTTCTACTACGCCCAGGAAGACGAGGTCTATGCCGCGGCCGAGCGCGACCGCTTCACCTGGACCGTGCATCGCCCGCACACAGTGATTGGCCTGGCCGTCGGCAATGCGATGAACCTCGGCACCACGCTCGCCGTCTACGCGACGATCTGCAAAGAGACCGGCCGCCCCTTCCAGTTCCCCGGCTCGGAGGCGCAATGGAAAGGACTGTCGGATGTGACGGATGCGCGCATGCTGGCCAGGCAGCTGGTGTGGGCAGCCGACACCGATGCGGCGCGCAATGAAGCCTTCAACATCGCTAACGGCGACGTCTTCCGCTGGAGCTGGCTGTGGCCGAAGCTGGCGGAATGGTTCGGTGTGGCGGCCGCAGGGTTCAACGGCACCGTGCAGCCGCTGGAAGCGGCGATGGCGAACGACCACGCGCTGTGGCGCGAGATCGCTCAGCGCCATGGCCTGGCGGAACCTGACCTCGACCGGCTGGCGTCCGCGTGGCACACGGATCTCGACCTGGGCCGGCCGCTCGAGGTGATGACCGACATGGCGAACAGTCGCAGGCTGGGCTTTAGCGCCTATCAGGCCACGGACGCGTCATTCTTTGACCTGTTCGAACGCCTGCGCGCGGCGCGGTTGATTCCCTAAACCCGGCCTGCCAGCCCTGTCGCAGGTGGAATTCGTCATTTGCCGGTGAGCTGGTGGATGGCGATCGCGAGAAGGTCTCGCTGGTACGACAGTTTCTTAATGCTCGAGTTCACGAGCATGCCCCCTGCCGCCATCCCGCCGACCAGGGCACCGAAAAACAGATAGAGATACTGTTCCCAGTCCCAGCCGTTGCGCGGAAAATTGTGCCAAATGGCCCCGGCACCTGCGACGAGACCGAAAACCGCGACCTTGTCCGATCCTCCCACATAGACGCCCAATCGCAGCTTCATCCGTTCGATCCGAAGTGACAGCAGCTTGTCCGCGAAACGCAGGGACGAAATCCCGAATCGCTGCAGCTCTGAAGCCTGGTGAATGTCGTGGGCAACTTCAAGCTGCCGCATCCGATAGGAATAAGTATCGAACAGCGACAGTGTTATCACCACCGGCAAGGCGTCAAAAATCGACCACAGCAAGACCGCGACCACTAAAACAGCGAAGACCGTCGTTGCTGCCGTTCGCCCGATGGACGAGGACGGTTCGATCCATGCGACCAGCACCGCCAGAATAATTATAAGAAGAAAGCATCCGCCCGCTATCCACAGCAGCAAAAACGCGATTCGCCTGCAGACCTTGTCCACGGCGCTTTCACCGGCTTCTGGCGGGAGTGTCTTTTGCTCATGCAGCGCTTCCAGTACCTGATGGACTTCGCGGCCAGGCATACCATGCTCCAATCGCGATCCGGCATCGTGTTGTAGGCATGACCGTTGATCCCCCTCCCCGCGCGCGCCACCTTCCCTGTCACCGTTCACGCGCCGACTCCGTGAACGCCTTCGTCACCGGCGACAGCAGATACTCCAACACGCTGCGCGTACCCAGATGGATTTCCGCCGATACCTGCATGCCCGGCGACAGCCTGTATGTGTGTCCATCGGCCTGGAGCATCTGTCGGTTCAGCTGGATCAGCGTCTTGTAGGTCGACGTTGGCGGCTTGCCGGCAGCAGCGCCCTCCCCTGTGCCCGGATCGGACGCATCGGCGCCCACCTGCGCGACTGCGCCGTGCAGCATGCCGTAGCGCTGGAACGTGTACGCCGCAACCTTCACCTTCACCTCCTGGTGCGGATGGACGAAGCCGATGTCGTCGTTCTCGACCCAGACCTCGGCGCGCAGGGATTCCCCCTTCGGCACCAGCGTCATCAGGATCGTCCCCGGACTGGTCACGGTGCCGATGGTGTGTGTCGCCAGGTCCTTCACCACGCCATCCTGCGGCGCCTTCAGCTCCAGGTAGGTATTGCGGTGCTCCTGCTTGTTCAGCGCCTGGCGTTTCTGCTCAAGTTCAGCGGCAATCTCCACGCGTTCCGTCTGCAGCTGGCGCCGGTATTCCGCGGTAATCTGCGCGATTTTCTGCTGCTCCTGGTTGATGCTGTCCTGGGCCGAAGCCATGATGGCTTCCTGCGCCCTTAAGTCCTGCTCTTTCTCGATCCGCTCGCGCCGCTTGTCGGTCAGCATGAGCTTTCCGGCGTAACCTTCGCGCATCAGCTTTTCGTAAGCGGCCTCCTGTTCCCGGTAATACGGCAAGGTCTGCACCAGCTTGTTGCGCACTTCGCGGGTCGCGACCAGGTCGTTGCGTGCCTTTTCGAGCAAGGAGTTTTCCTGTGCGATCGCGTTCTCGTAGGCCTGCCGGTTGGCCGCGTACTGCGCCAGGACCTGCGCGAACAGCGGCGCCGGATCGTTAGCGCCCGCCAACAAAGGCGCTCCTGCGAGCTGCGCGTCAATGCGGCGCAACGCGAGGCGCTTGTCGTCGTAGGCGGAGGACAGTGCCTTAAGGTCGGACTCCGACAGCGCCGTATCCATGCGGATCAGCACCTGCCCCATCTTAACCGGCTGGTTTTCGCGCACCAAAATTTCCCTGACCACGCCAGCATCGGTTGGCTGCACGATTTTCAGGTACGTTTCCGGAACGAGCTTGCCCTGCGCGACTGCGACGATGTCGAGCCGGCTGAACACGGCCCACACGAGCACGCCGGCAAGGAACGCCAGACCGGCCCACATCACCCGCAGTCCGAGCGGATTGGGCGGGTTCTCCTGCAGGCGGATCAGTGATGGCCGGAAGTCGCGCGGATCGGCCTGGATGCGCCCTTCCAGGCCTGTGTTTTCGTATTTAGTCATGTTCAATCCTTGACTCCCCCGGCGCACTGGCGCAAGGGGAGTGTTTGCTACTGGCTTTGGGATGCTGTCAGTTCAGTTTCTTGAAGCCTTCATCTAGGCCGGCGAGCGAAGACATCCCGCCGACGCTGCGACCCTGGCCGGTCGATCCGGCATAGCCCCACAGCGAGCCGGCAGCGATTCCATCGCCATCGATGGCGCCGTCCTGCGCGCCGTGCTTCGCGTTCTCGTCGTCCTCGGCCAGCCGGTCGCTGAGGTTGCGGACCGCATCCCACCGGCGGGCAATCTGGACTGCCGTCAGTGCACTGCCGCCTGCCCCCGCCTTGTCGGCCAGGTAGTTGGCCAATGCGCCGAACCGCAGTTCGCGGACTGGTTCGACAGGGTTCGCATCGGCGGAGGCACCGGTACCCGCCGCAATCGGCTCTGGCGCGGCCACCTCTTCAGCGTCGGCATTGGCGGTGAACCCGGCCACCTCCTTCGAAACCTTCTTGCCGTTACCGGGTACCACGTCAGGATTCAGCGCCACTCCCTTGTCGCGCCTGTTGTTTTCGGCCGTTTCGGACTTGCCGTGTCCGGCCGCGGTGGTCAGCTTCTTCTGTACGACTTTGATCGGTTCGATGGTTACCGCGGCCTTCTGCCTCGACGGGGTGCCGCCTTTTGCGCCCGGATTGCCTGGCGAGGTACCAGCGCCATCGTTCATGTTGTCGTCATGTCCCGGCGCAGGTGGATCCTCGCCATTGCCGACGCCTTCATTGCCCTTGGCGCCGCCGTTTCCGCCATTGCCGCCACCGCCACCGCCACCGCCATCGTTACCGCCGGTGCTCGCTGCGAAGGTCAGGCGGAACTCGTCGAATACATGGCCCGCGCCTTCCTCGTATCCGTTGCCGATTTGGCCGTCTGTGACTTCCACCTCGACGTCGATGTATCCGGTCGCGTCGCTCGGTACACGGCCCGAGAAGGTGCGCGTGGCAGGGTCGAATGACAGCCACGAAGGCAGGTCCATGCCGTCGGCCAGGCGCACGCCGATCGACAGAGTGTCGCCCTGGTCGACGTCGGTGAAACTGCCTGCGGGGATCTGCCACTGGTACGCGGTATTGGCCGTCAGCGACTGGTCCGGCAGTGGAATTGCAATCAGCGGATCGTCGTTCTGCCCATAGATGCCGATCTCGAGCACCGACGCCACGCTCACCACACCATCGGTCACGGTATGGTTGAAACGCTCGACGGCGTGCTGGCTGCCCCCCAGCGCCTGTACCACCGACGACGCGTTGTTCATGTGGTACTCGTAGCTGCCATCGGCCGCGATGGTCAGGCTGCCGTAGGTACCCTGGTACACGCCCGGGTCGCGCACCTTCAGTACGGTGGCCGCATCCACGTCGGCATCGTTCTCAAGCACGTTGCCGGTCAGCGTTTCGAGGCCATCCTCGTAGGTCGAGTTCCAGTCCGTCGACACGGTCGGCGACTCGTTGGTGCCGCGGACCGTCACCACGATGGTCGACGACGCGCTGGCCGCGCCGGTCGGATCATCGTCGGTGGCGCTATAGCTGAAATTATCCGTCACCAGCTGGCCCGCGGTCAGTGCCGTCAGCGCCGCGCTGCCCGTGTTCAAGATGTAGCTGAACGCGCCGTCGCTGCCCAGGGTAAGCTTGCCGTAGGTGCCGTTCCAGGTGCCGGCCGAGGTGACCCGCAGCGCACGGCCTTCCGGATCGATGTCGTTGGCCAGTGCATTGCCCGTTACCGGTGTCGCGCTGTCGGCGGAGACCGTCGCCGCGTCCGTTAAGAGTACTGGCGCCGCATTGCGCACCAGGCGCTCCTCGACACCGGCTCGGTCGAGCACCGCGCCGTCGCTGAACGCCACCTTCCAGCCGCTGCCCGACGCGTCGAACCAGTTCTTCACGGTGAGCTGGTCGCTGGTGCCGGTCACCGCGATGACGAGGTCCTGACCCTGGCGGTTGAAGCGCACTTCCGATTCGACCAGCCCGCCGGTCAGGTCGATGCCGTTGGTGCCTAGCGTATCGATGGCGACATCGACGCCGTCGCCGCGGCCGAACTGGAACACGTCGTCGCCGCCACCTCCTTCGAGGACGTCGTTGCCGAGGCCGCCGGCCAGGCGGTCGTCGTCAAGCCCGCCCAGCAGGCGGTCGTTGCCCTCGTGGCCGGACAGGGCGTCCGAACCGGCGCCGCCATCGAGCAGATCGTTGCCGCTGCCGCCGAGGATTTCGTCGCTGCCGTCGCCGCCGGCTATCGTATCGCTGCCTTCCCCGCCGAACGCAAAGTCATCGCCCGCGCCCAGGTCCACGGTGTCGTCGCCGCCGCCGGCGTTCACTTCGTCATCGGAGCCGTAAGCGCGGATCTGGTCGCCCAGCGCGGTGCCGTCGAGGACGTCAGCTTCCGGCGTGCCTTCGAGCTTGAACCCCAGCGCTTCGATCAGCTGCTGCCGGCTCATCACCATACCATCCGAGAACTGGATGTATTCGATCGCGCCTTCGAGCGGGTTGGCCGGGTCGAAGTCGTCCAGGTGGAGCGAGCCGCCGTCTGCGAACTTCAGCATCAGCGAGCCAACATCGAGCGTAATCGAGGCCAGCGTGATACCGCCGCCGAACACGATCCAGTCGGTGCCGCCGCTGTCGGTGATGCGGTCGATGCCGTCGCCCATGTTGTAGTAATAGATATCGTCGCCGCCGCCGCCGGCCATCACGTCGTTCCCGGCGCCGCCGATAAAGCTGTCGTTGCCCGTGCCGCCCCGCAGCACGTCGTTGCCCCCGTCGCCGTAAAGCGCATTGCTGCCGTCGCCGCCGTCGAGGATGTCGTCGCCCGTCCCGCCGCTAAGCTGGTCGTCGCCGCCGTCGCCCGCAAGGATGTCGTTGCCCTCGTCGCCGAACAGCAGGTCGGCGTCGGCGCCGCCGCCGATGATGTCGTCGCCGATGCCGCCGATGATCTGATCGGCGCCCGCGTCGCCCTCCAGCAGGTCGTCGCCGTCCTCGCCGAACAGCACATCTGCGCCCTCGCCGCCGCTGGCGGTGTCGTTGCCCGCGCCGCCCTGCAGCCAGTCGGCGCCTTCGCCCCCGAACATGACGTCGTCGCCGCCTTCGCCAAACATCTGGTCGTCGCCCGTGCCGCCGTCGAGCTGGTCGGCATCGGCATCGAGGCCGTCGCCGTCGCCGCCGACCAGGTAGTCGTTGCCGTCGCCGCCTGCCAGTTCATCCTGGCCGGCGCCGCCCACCAGCACGTCGTCATCAGCGCCGCCGTCGAGGCGGTCCGCGCCGCCGTCGCCCAGCATCTGGTCATTGCCTTCCTCGCCGAACAGCTGGTCGTCGCCGTGCAGTTCGAGCGGGGTGTCGCCCGATTCGCCTTCGATGAAATCGTCGCCGGCGCCGCCCATCATCACGTCGTCGCCGGACATGCCGAGCATGGTGTCGTTGCCGTCCTCGCCGTCCATGAAATCGTCGCCGGCCACGGTCTGGGCGCTGTCGTCGCCGGTCAGCGCGTCATCGCCAGCGCCGCCATACAGCGCGTCGTTGCCGCCATTGCCGTACAAGGTGTCGTTACCGGCGCCACCATCGACGAAGTCGTCGCCGTGCTTGGCTTCTTCCAGCTGCGCGATGCCGTTGTCCCCAGCCAGCATGTCGGCGCCTTCGCCGCCAAGCATCACGTCGTTGCCCGCGTCGCCCCAGGCCTTGTCGTCGCCGGTCTCGCCCATGACGAAGTCGTTGCCGCCGCCGGCCAGGATGCCGTCGTTGCCCGCGCCTGCGTGGATGGTGTCGTCGCCGCCTTCGCTATCGGTCGCCGAGGCGCCGTTGACGGTGTACGTCGTGGTGGTGCCCACCACCTGGACCGCCACGTTCCAGTCTTTTACCGAGGCGCTGTAAGTGCGGTCGCCCGAAATGAAGTCGTCGCCTTGCCCTGCGACGATCACGTCGCCGCCATCGCCACCCGCCAGCAGGTCGTTGCGGTTACTGCCGATTAGGGTGTCGGTACCTTCGATACCATTGAGGAAGTCGCCCGGACCAGTGCCTGCCTCGCCGGTTGCGCCCTGGGCCATGGCGTCCGCGAGCACGACCTTACCCTCGGCGTAGATGATGTCGTCGCCGGCGTGGCCGTACAGGATGTCTCCCTCGGCGCCGCCTTCCAGCACATCGTTGCCGCCCTGGCCGCGCAGCACGTCGCGGCCGGTATTGCCCTTGAGCTGGTCGTTGCCGTCGCCCGCGTCGGCCTGGTCGTCGCCGCTGCCGGCGTCGATGACGTCGTCGCCGCCGCGCAAGCCGAGGATGTAATCGTTGCCGGCGCCGGACTGGATCAGGTCATTGCCCGCGCTGTCGAACAGCGTATCGTCGCGCCCCGGCTCGGGGTTTTCGCTCAGGATAACGTTGTCGAGTTCGTCGAGACGGGTCTGGATCCCGGCGGTGGACGCGTCGAAGTCGGCCGCCTGCATATCGCCGTTGATCGTGCGCGTGGTCTGGATCTGGCCAGTTTCGGCCTGGCCGTTGTCGGTGATGGTGAGGGTCATCGTGTCGGTGGCCCCGGCGCTGCCGTCGGCGCGCAACAGCGTCGCGTTCAGGCCGACGGTCTGGTCGCCGCTGATGGCGTCTTTGCCCGAGAGCGCGAACACCACTTCGGTCTGGCCGGCCGAAAGGACAAGGTCTACCGCGCTCCCGAGCGAGCGGGTCTGCGCGCCATCGGTCAGCTGCAGGCCACCGCTGGCGCCGCCGCTGGCCGAAACGCGCAGCGTGTCGCCGGCCGCGGCAGGTGCGTTCAGGAACACCTTGACCAGCCGCGATCCGTACTCGGCCATCTCGGCACTCGGGTTGGTGCTGGCGTAATCGGCGCTGGTGATCGGATTGTCGTTGCCGCTGCCGGTGGAGAACGCCACCACCGCTTTCGGATTGAGCTTGAGCCCGAGTCGGTCGTTCTTGTAATTGTTGACGGTCAGGGTGCCGCCGCCCATCCCCGCGCCGCTGATCTGCAGCGTGGCGCCTGTGGTAAGGTCGCCGCTCATCAGCACGTATTTGAACTTGCCATCGGTGGTCAGCCAGGCCTGGCGTCCGCCGCTGGCCGCGTCCTTGAACGAGGCCTTGGTGCTGCCCGTCAGCGCGGTGCCGTCGACGGTGATCTTGCCGACGCCGTCACTGTCCTCGATGATGTCATTTCCGTCGCCGCTCACGTAGCGGTATTCGTCGTTGCCGATGCCGCCCCTCAGGGTGTCATTGCCGGTGCCGCCGAGGAACAAGTCATTGCCGTTGGTGCCGCTGACCTTGTCGCTGCCGGCGCCGGTCACGTAAGCAATGCCATTCGGTACAAAGTTTTTCAGGTTGCGGTGTTCGGTCAGGTCTTCGAACTTTGCTGCGGTGCCCGAAATGCTGGCATCGTTATTGTTGGTGCCATAGATGATCGGCCGGCCCTGGCTGTCCACTGCGCGCGTTGAGCCGCTGTTGAAGAGACGATCGGCAAACGCGGGGAACTCCACAGCGAGCCCTGCGCCCGTCATCAGCGAGTCGCCTGTCTTTGCCGCTTTCGCTGTAAGGTAGTCGGCCTTGCTGAAGGCCTTGGTCGTTTTTACCCCGGTAAACGAAATGTCCACAGTGCGTCCGATGCCCGAAGGGTCCACGTCAGGCTGAAGGAAATTATTGGCCACCTTGCTCGAGAAACTGGACGATGAGAAGTCGAAGTTTTCTGCGTCCTTTCCGTTTTCGTCCTTCAGGGAGCTGAATGGGACAACCGAAAAGTTTTGAATGGAACGGGTGCCGTCGGCGGCAATGACAAACCTTGCCTCGTCGCCAATTTTGAAGGCAGTCGTATTCCAGATGTAGCTGCGTTCGGTGTGATTATCTTTGCCGTCGTCGTGGTACGCCTGGCGCACCGTGATTCCGCGACTCGCGAAGTCGTCCAATCCAAACTCGGCATACAGCTGATCTTTGGTGTAGGTGCCGGGCTTGAGCATCAGCGAGGCGAGCGAGAAATGCGGCTCGAAGAATTTTTCGACGACTTTAAACCCGGCTGGCGAAGCAAACCGGCCCGGCCCCGTGTTGATGTAATCGTTAATATCGACCGATCCCGTTCCCTTCTCGGTAGCCGCGCGAAGGAGGTCGGCACTCAGGCGGTCGGCTGGTAGCGCCTTGTTCTTGTACAGGTACAGGTTGGTGATTTCTTCTGCTGTCAGATTACTCAAGATCGTCTCCTGGCTACTTGGTTAATGCACCCGCACCAGCGGGGATTGGTGGACTATGCGTTGCTTGTAGACGGGGCCGCCGTCAAATCGTCTTCTTGTTGCCACATTGGTCGACCACGTAATGCGTCTTGATTGTCTTCTGATGCTCAATTCCTTTATCGTCCCGGTAGCGCTGTACGTACTTGATGGTGACGAAGTCGGAAACGAATCCAAACGCGCGGTCGATATCGTCGAGGCGGTGCCGCCCCTCGTCATGGATTTCCTTGCTGACACTGCAGCAGTTGGGATTTACCCGGAAAAATTCCTCTGCATCTGCGTAGTAAATAACTTGCTTACCGCCCTCGAGGTCATTCCCGGCGGCGGGAGAGGCCCCAGGGGTACCTTGTTTCTGTGCGTTCAGCATCCCAAGAAGTGACCCAACCGCCACCTCGATTTTTTCCTGGTCCGATACGACTCCGCCCCGTTCGAAACAGTAGCCCTGGTAATTGAGTGAGAAAAAGCCGGCTGCCCCGCCGATTCCGGCGAACAAGATGGCAAGTCCGAGCATTCGGATGAGCTTGCCCGAACGTCCAGCTGGCTTTGGGTCTGTGGTCATCATTTCCTCAGGAGTTGGCGGCGTCGTTATCGACAACGGCCATGTGGGTCGGCTGCACGGTTTCCGGGTTACCGTCCTTGTCCTTGTTCGCGGCCCGGCCGCCAAACTGGATCACATCGTCGACCTGCAGGCCGCGTGGCAGCACGTGCGCGATGAACAGCATCGTGACCTTGCCCTTGAGCTGGTTGATGGTCAGGGCAAAATGTTCTGCCGTTTGCTGGTCGAGGTTGCTGGTGGCTTCGTCGAATACCAGCACGTTCGGGTTTTTCAGCAAAGCGCGCGCGATCGCGATGCGCTGGCGCTGCCCGCCCGACAGGCCAATGCCATGTTCACCCAGCGGGGTCTGGTAGCCTTCCGGCAGGGCTTCGATCACATCGTGGATTTCGGCCATCCGGCAGGCCGCCGCGATCTGGTCGAATCCCGCCTGTGGATTCGCCATCTGCAGGTTTTCATACACCGTGCCGGAAAACAGCGTGGTCTCCTGCGGCACCACGCCGAAGTTGGTGCGCAGCTCGTTGGCCGACATATAGCGCAAGTCGTGCCCGTCGATCAGGATGGTGCCGTCGGTCGGCGGATAAAAACCGAGCAGCAGCTTTGCCAGCGTGCTCTTGCCGCATCCACTTGGCCCCATCAGCACGGTCAGGTGACCTGGCTTGATCGTCAGGTTCAGGTTGCGGTACAGCCATGGGTGGCGCTCGGAGTAACGGAACGACACGTCCTGGCACTGGATGCGGCCGCCGTTTCGTTCGCGCTGACCCATGCGTTTGGGTACGAGCGCATACGGCTCCGCAGGCACGTCCATGACATCGCCCAGCCGCTTGACGGCGATATTCGCCTGCTGGAACTGCTGCCAGAGTCCCACCAGCCGCAGCATTGGCTGGCTCATCCTGCTGGCGAACATCTGGAACGCCACCAGCATCCCGATCGAGAACGGCGTCGCGCCGCTGGCGGCGTTTGTAGCGCTGTCCATTACCAGCAAGGCGCCGACGACCAGTATGCCAAGCGTCATCGCCTGCTCAAGCGCGGTGGCGATCGTATTGTAGGTGTTGGCCAGTTGCTTGCTCTCGAAGCCCGCGGCTAGGTAAGCGGAGATCTGGTCGCCGTAGCGTTGTTCCAGCCCCGGCTCCATTTGCAGCGACTTGACGGTCGCCATCCCCGACACGTACTCCGTGATGAACGCCTGGTTCTTTGCGCCCAACAAAAACTGCTTATTCAGCTTCGCGCGGAAGATCGGCGTCACCAGCAGGCTCAGGCCAACGATCAGGAGCATGACGCCCAGCGCCAGAAGGCTCAGCTTCCAGCTGTACCAAAACATCACCGCGAGGAAGATCAGCAGAAATGGGCAATCAAGCAGCAGCGTGACCGCGGCGCCGGAGACGAAATCGCGGATCTGCTCGACGCCGTGCAGGCGCGCTACCAGCACCCCGGTCTGGCGCTGCTCGAAGTACGGCATCGGCAGGCGGAACAGATGGCGGAAGACCGTTTGCCCGAGGACCGCATCGACGCGGTTGCCGGTATGGAGCACCAGGTACTGGCGCATCCAGCTCATCACGGCAGTGAACGTCAGGCACATGGCAAGGGCGATGCCAACCACCCACAGGGTGTTTTGCGTCTGGTGCACCACGACCTTGTCGATCACAACCTGGGTGAACAGTGGCGTGGCCAGCGCCACCAGCTGGATCGCCAGCGAGGTGGCCAGCACGTCGCGCCAGATGCGCTTGTGCTTGAGCAGTTCCGGGATGAACCAGCTGAACCCGAATTTAGACGCCGACTCGGCGTCGTCTTCGTCGACCGCCTCAACATCCTTGCGGACGAAAAAGACCACGTCGGGTTGGAACTGGGCGTTGAATTCCGCGAGCGCGATAGTGCGCGGAGCCTGCTCGCCCGGGAGGAAGAAGACGAGCCGGTCGCCCTCGATCTGCGCCAGCAGTGCAGGCCTGGCGTGGCCGCTTTCAGGACCGGCCGCCGGCGGGAGGAAGGCGATGCATGGGAGCGACAGGTTCGATACGCTGGCCGTGGCGATACGCCGCTCGCCGACCTGGAATCCGAACGCTTTCGCGGCGGTCAAGAGGGACGCGCGGTCGTACGGCGGAGGAAACTGCTGCAGGACCAGCTCCGCGGAGAACGGGAGCTGGTACAGCTGGCAAAGGCTGCCCAGCGCCCAGGTGATGTCCCCGGCCGACAACGTCTCGTGCGTGGAATTACGCGATTGCACCAGATGTCTCCCTTGCGTGGAAAGCGGGCGCCTCGACCGGGCGCGGCGATGGTTTGCTGCAACCGATGCTGCATCGTGCCGCACGCAATGTTTATGGTTTAGCAATGTTCAACAATGGGGGTAGCGTACCAGAGGTGTTTCCATGTGGAAAACTAATACTTCTGCTAGTGTTGAGGCAAGGGTCATCGCCGGGAGTGTCCACCACGCCACATTCGCCGGAGTTGCTCCTCTCACCGTGCCGACCAGCGAATCCGCCCCTTCCCACGTAGTCCCCCTCTTACACCGTCCCAGCGTGCGGGCCGATACCCTATTGTTGAGCTGGGAGGAATAATCACGCGGGAGCCAGAAAAGGCAGGACCTTAAAACTTATAACTTACCAAGAGCAGAAACATAATGATCGAACAATCGTGCGACGACGCACTGCTGGCCCTCGGCCGCGAGCTGGTGGCATCCGGCTACCGTTTCACCACGATTACGCAGGCAAGCCATCGCCGCGTCAATGCAAGGCCCGAAAATGCGTGGGCGCGCGACCTGGCCGGGGTGCTGGGCTGGAGCCGCCCGTTCCGCGATGGCGTACTGCCTGAAACGATTGTCGACCTGATGCGCGAAGCAGGCATCCTGGTCGCACACGAAGGCGGCTGGCGCAGCACCCTGCGCGCCTCGACCATCGACGACCGCCTGTTCTTCCACTCGGCATATCCGACCAGCGAGGACGACGCCGTTTTCTTCGGCCCGGACACCTACCGCTTTGTGCGCGCCGTTGAGGCCGTTCTGAACGCGGCTGGCGCCCCAGTACTGCGTGCAGTCGACATCGGTTGCGGCGCCGGCCCCGGCGCGCTGGCCGTTGCACGCCAGTTTCCCGAAGCTGAAGTGGTCGCCGCCGATATCAACGACCAGGCGCTGCGCCTTGCGCGCATCAACAGCGAACTGGCTGGCGCCAACAACGTCGTCACCCGGCACAGCAGCCTGCTCGACAACCTCGACGGGCAATTCGACCTGATCGTGTCGAACCCGCCGTTCGTGCATGACGAGGACGAGCGCCCATACCGCCACGGCGGCGGCGCGCTTGGCCTGGGCTTGTCGCTGGAGATCGTGGACGCGGCAATCTCGCGCCTCAACTGGGGCGGCGCACTGATTCTGTACACCGGCGTGGCCGTCATCGATGGCGAAGATCCATTCCTGCGCGAAGCCGGCGCACGACTCGACCGAGCCGGGATGTCCTGGGTCTACGATGAAATCGACCCGGATATCTTCGGGTCGGAGCTCGCCAATGATGCCTATGCTTCGGCCGACCGGATCGCCGCGGTCCTGCTGCGCGCGGTGCGAACCGACAGAAGGCTCGACGAGGCGGCTTGATGAGGCCCGCGGCGGCCTCGGGCAAGACCGCGCGCGGGATCAATGACTGCTAAGGCATGGCATGCAGGCGGGATCGGCCTCGCCTTGGCACCAGCAAGTACAAGCCGCCCTGGGTTCACCCCGCAAATTGGCAGCCATCATGCCCATCCTCGTGGATGCCCGCGCTGCGCATGCGCAATGAGATTATGCGCGACTCACGCCAAGACGTTCTTGAACGCATGGCCACGCTTGACCGCCAACAAATCCGGGCATCGCTGCCAAATCACCGCCCTGCTGACATGCCTATACTGGATCGTGAGCGATAGCGCCAGATCCCCGGGAGAACAGCATGTTGACGTTACCAAAAACAATGAGCATGCCAGGCATCGCGAAGCTTTGCTTGATATCCTCAATTGCTTGCTTACTGAGCGCATGCGGCGGGGATGGGGGCGCAAACTCGACCGGAACCATACTGGCCGCCTCATCTGATCACGCAGTAAAAGATAAACTAAATTATGACGTGATACCCCTGAGCCTCGGTGGCGACCTTTTTGTTCCGCATGTCAGCAACAGAGGTATTTCCCCGAACGGCAAGGTGGCTGGATTTACCAGTGTGCCCGATGGTCCTCTCCACGCGTTCGTCTACGATGGCCAGAAAATGATCGACCTGGGCACGTTCGGCGGACCGGATTCGCGTGCATGGGCAATCAACCAGTGTGGCCATGTGGTGGGTTCCGCCGCCACTAGCGATCAATACAGGCACGCTTTTCTTTACGACGGAACCATGCACGACTTGGGCACCCTGGGAGGACCTAGTTCAGAGGCGCTCGACATCAGTGCTTGTGGCAAGGTAACGGGCTGGGCAAATACGGCGTCCGGACCGGAGCACGCTTTCCTGTACGAGAAGGGCGTGATGAAAGATCTTGGTACGCTCGAAGGCGCCAATTTTTCATATGGGAACGCTGTCAACGCGCGCGGCCAGGTGACGGGCTATTCAGGCATCGCCGGCAATGGCTTTCACGCTTTTCTGTACACGAATGGCGCGATGGTCGATCTTGGCGCGCTTGGTGGGGATATTTCGAACGGAAAAGATATCAACGAGGCCGGTAAGGTCATTGGCCAATACCGGGGTGCCGATGGGCAGACACACGGATTCATATACGACGGCAAGGCCATGTCCGACCTTGGCACGCTGGGAGCCCTGCCCGGCGCCGAATTTGTGGATCCGGTTGCAATCAATGAAGCTGGGCATGTGACAGGAGTCGCTGTCACGGCGGGCGGGCTGACGCATGCGTTTATCTACGACGGCAAGCAAATGCGCGACCTTGATCCCGGTGGACTGAATTTTTCACGCGCCGCTGATATCAATGAAAAGGACCAGGTCGTCGGCACAATGCTTTTTGCCGGCGGAAACACGGAACACGCGATGACCTGGTTGCCGAGCGGCGAAATGATCGACCTGAACACCCGGATCCCGCGCGCGCCGCGCGGACTTTTGCTGATCGAGGGCCTAAGCGTTGCCAACAACGGTGCTATTGTCGCTCGCGCAAATACGGGACTGGTTTTGTTACGTCCCGTTCATTCGGGGCAATGAGTTCGGCCCACACAAAGGGGCACGCCGGACATGCGTTGGCAATGCCCCACTTTCCGATGCCATGAGCTGGCCGCGATTCACATCGAAGGTCGCGCCCGTACTAATGCGAAATCCAATGTGATTCATCGCGTGTAAGGAGGGCGAATGGCACTTTACGGTTTCGATGCATTTTCTCCAGCTGAGATTAATGCCAAAATCGAAACGGTCGGGGTGGCCAAGGCGCGCTTGCAAATCGGGCCGATGCTGATGCTGTCGGTGCTCGCGGGTGCATTCATCGGACTGGGCGCCCTTTACTTCGTCCTGGTCCGGTCCGATCCCACGCTGGGGTTCGCGGCGCGCCAGGTTCTCGGCGGAGCGGTTTTCTCACTGGGACTGCTGATGGTGGTCGTCGCCGGCGCCGAGCTATTCACCGGCAATAACTTGCTGGTCATGGCATGGGCCGCCGACAAAATCAGCACGCGCGAACTGCTGCGCAGCTGGACCGTCGTCTTTTGCGGAAACTTCGTCGGCGCGGTCGGCCTCGCATGCCTGGTGCTCTTGTCCAACCACCCTGCGATGAACCATGGTGCCGTGGCGGCCGAGTATCTTCGGATTGCGTCGGCGAAGACTGCATTGCCGTTCATCGACGCTTTCTTCAGCGGCGTGCTATGCAATTCGCTTGTATGCATCGCGATTTGGATGGCGATCGCGGGACGCAGCGTTGTGGACAAGGCAGTGGCGATCCTGTTCCCCATCTCCGGTTTCGTCGCTGCGGGCTTCGAGCACAGCGTCGCAAACATGTACATGATTCCGTTGGCCATGCTGATCCAGGCCACCGACGGCGCCGGCGCTGTCGCGCCACTTCTCTGGAGCGGATTCGCGGCGAACATGGTCCCGGTCGTGCTTGGAAACATCGTCGGCGGATCGATCTTCGTCGGCGTGGTCTTCCATGTCATCTACCGGCGCCCGCAGACACCCAAATAACCTCACGCGCCGCAACCTGCGCCGCAAGGGCGAGCGAGGCCAGGCGGCCGAAGGCTCGACCAGGCTGCGTGACGGCAGCGGCGGCGGACTCCGGGCCGCCGATTTCAGCTATGATTTCATCATGACACGCCCTCCCCTCGACACCGCCCAGCCAGACGCCGCCGCACGTGGCGCGCCCCTCAGCGCCGATGAAGCCGCCGCCATGCGCGTGCTGCGCCAGTTCCGCATCGTTTTCAACGCAGTCAAAACCCACTTCCGGCAAGTCGAGCGCGACACCGGCATCGGCGGCGCCCAGCTGTGGGCGCTGAGCGAGATCCGGGCCATGCCCGGCATTGGCGTGAACGACCTTGCGCGCGCCCTCGACGTGCACCAGTCGACCGCCAGCAACCTCGTCAAGGGCCTGATGAAGCGCCGGCTGGTCGTGGCCGAACGCAGTGAACGCGACCGCCGCATCGTGCTGCTGTCGCTGCTGCCGGAGGGGGCAACCCTGCTGGAATCGGCGCCGGCGCCGTTTGCCGGCGTGCTGCCGGGCGCGCTGGCCGGGCTCGACCTTGCCACGCTGAGCCGGCTGGAAGTGGACCTGGCCAGCCTGATCACGCTGATCGAAGCCGACCCGACCGGCGCAAAAGTGCCGCTCGCCGAGCTGTGAGCAGCTGGCTGCAGACAAAAAAATGCCCCCGGCAAGCGCCGGGGGCCGAGGCCCGGTAACACACCTCATCGCAGTGCCGCAGTTATCGATGCCTTGAACTGCCCACATGAGTATTGTGCCGCAAACACATATTCATGGCAATCATATTTGTCCAAATGTATAATGCGGCAATGCTTCGTATTCACCGTCCCGCCCGCCGCCCAGCCGCATTGCCCCTTACCCCGGCCCGATTGCGCCCGCAGCCCGGGTCGTAACCACCGATGACGACGAGCGGCCCGGCACCCATTCCTGAGGCAATCCAACGCCTTATCCTGCTTGCGATTCCGTCGGTTCCTTATCTTGAGGCGCTGCTGCTCCTGCGCGGCGCGCCGACCCTGTGCTGGGACGCGGCACAGGTCGGCAGCAGGCTCTACCTGGCCGAGAAAGCGGCCCAGGGCCTCCTCGACCAGCTCCACGAGGCGGGTTTGG
This sequence comes from Telluria sp., assembly GCA_036402435.1. Lineage (GTDB taxonomy): Bacteria > Pseudomonadota > Gammaproteobacteria > Burkholderiales > Burkholderiaceae_D > Telluria_A. Next base: position 19,190 of record DASWSX010000055.1, read on the forward strand.
TCGGGCCCGGCGCAACTGCCGGCACCGTTTGCTACGCGCCACAGGGCGAACACATGCGCGAGCTGGTAGATGGCCTCGCGCAAGCATATTCGAGTAACCTGATCGGTGTAACCGAACTGATCCATTCCAAGTCGAGCGCGAAGGCCCGGCAATTCGCCGATGCCTTCGTGTTCAGGAAACAACCGGAGACAAACTGATGGCGTTTTGCCCCAGAATCACGCGCACCCGGCCCCTCGCCACTTTAGCCAGCCTGACCATGACGGCCGCGCTGGTGGCCATCCACTTGCCAGCCGCAGCCGCCAGGCCGGCGCGTCCGAAGCCCGAGCCCGAGCTGCTTGATTTTGCCAAGGTGGCGCAGCACCGTCCGCGCCCGTGCGCTCCAGGGACACCGCTGGTAGCCGGGCCGGCCGGATGGAAGCAGGCTGCGCCGCTGTGCGTCTGGCAGGGCCGGTTGCAGATGCGGCGCTGGGTGGCCAGCGCCGACGCGGTCCCGGCGGCATGTACCGCGCCGCCGGCTGCCTGGCTGGCCTGGCAGCGCGCGCGGGTCGGCAACCCGGCCGCATCCGGCGCCGCATGGCACGCCGGCTGGACCTCGCAGTACCTGGCCGGGCCTGGCGCGGATGGCACCGAGCGCATCGCGATCATCGAACGGCGTCCATCGGTGGGCTGGGTTGCCACCGAGTGGACCTGGGCGCCCTCCCCGCGCGCGCCGACGCGCAAGTGGCAGCAGGGCCGCTGGGAGCTGCTCGCAAAAGCCGCTTCCGCCGCCCGGACCGTCAACGCCGCCGCTGCAACGCCATTGCACGATGCATGGGAAAAGAACCTGAAAGGCCGCGCCGCCGAAGTGGCGCAGGATGGGTGGCGCTGGCAGTCCGGCGGGGCGTGCCTGCGCATGACGCCGATCGTGAGGGCCGCCGCACCGCTGCCCCTGCCCTACGCACGGGAAGATGCCCGCCTCGAACAACGCGCGGCCATGCAGATCCACCTGGCCAGGCGCAATCCGGGCGCGACTTTCCTGATGCCGTTCCGGCTGCTGGACGCACCCGCGGCCGCGCCGCGTTCCGGCGCCAAGTATGCGGCCATCTGGACTGACCGCACGCAGGTCACCGGGCAGCTATGGATTCCGCGCGCGGGCGACGAGCCGCCAATACGCGCCCAGGTAGTCACCGGCCTGCCGTCGCGCTACGACACCCCGGCCGGAATGGCTGCGGGCACGCGCGCGCTGCGCATCATGGAACGTGAACTGACCGGCATTGCCGACATCTGGAGTGCCGAACATGAGCGATAGGATACTGGAACTGGCGCCGTGGCTGTTCTCGCCGCTGGCCATCATTGGCGCAAGCCTGCTGCTGGCCCAGCTGCTCGGCCTGGGACTGGCCTCGCGCGGGCTGCCCAAGCTGTACGGCGCCGTGATCGCCGGCCTGGTGGTCGGCGTCAGCGGGCTTGGCCTGGTCGACGGGCCGCTGCTGTCGCAATTCCAGGAGCTGTTCAACGCCGCCACCGCGCTGGTGCTGTTCGAGGTCGGACGCAAGATGGACCTGCAGTGGCTGTGGCGCAGTGGCCGCGAAGGCTTAAGCCTGGTGCTGGCCAGCGTGCTGCGCGGCCTGGCCAGCTTTGCCTGTCTGTTCGCGTTTGGCATCCCGGCCGGCGACGCCGCCTTCATCTCCGTTGTGCTGATTGCGGCGAGCCCGATCATCTTCGCCTCGATGGCGGCCGATTCGAACGCCAGCGGCGTGGCCACTTTCGCCGGCGCCAATATGGTCGGCATCGGCAATGTGATCGCGCTGCTCGCGCTCGGCCCCGCGCTGGCCTGGCTCAAATTGCAGGACCCCGCCTCCGGCGGCTTCGGCGCCGAGCTGGGCGACCAGCTGACCAAGCTGGCGCTGGGTGCGGTAATCGCCGGCGTCTCATATGGCCTGTATGCGCTGGCCACTCGAGTTACGCGTGCTCCGGCGCGCCAGCGCCCCGGCATGCTGCTGGCCGCACTGCTGATTGACCTTGGCCTGTGTTCGGTCACCGCATCGAGCGCGCTGCTGTCGCTGCTGCTTATGGGGCTGATGCTGCGCAACGCCGAAAAACGCGATAACGTCTTCCAGGCGCAGCTCAAGACCGGCCAGGATATCGGCTACGCGCTGCTGTTCATGATGTCGGCCGCGCTGGTCGAAGTACACCATTTGATGAATCCCGCCGTGCTCGCGCTCGCGCTGCTGGTGTTCATGGTGCGCATCGGCGTCACGCGCGTTGCCTTCATCGGCAGCGAGGCCTGGAGCGCGCGCAAGAAGAACGCCATGGCCGTGTCGATGTGTTCCCTGGTCAGTTTTGGCACCCTGATGGTCGATAATTCGCTCGGCATCTACACCGGCCTGGGCCCCGCTGCGGCGCAGGTGATAGCCTGCCTGCTGGCCTTGAATGTCTTGATCGCGCCCGCCCTGACCTGGTGGGGACTGAAGATCGCCGGCGAAACCCACGAGGAAGAGGACTGACATGACCGAAAAAGCCGAACAGGTGATCTCGCTGGAGGAGGCGCAGGCGCGCGCGGTATCCGGCACCGGGCCCGCCTTCCTGCCGCCGTTTGCGCATTCACGCATGGGATCGATGGGCATCGAGCTCGAACTGATGGTGCTCGACCGCCTCACCTATGACCTGCTGCCTGCCGCGCCGGATATCCTGCGCCTGCTCGACCAGCGCAAGAAGGAGTGGGTTGCCACGCCCGAGATCACGACGTCGATGCTGGAAGTGGCGACCTCGATCCTGGACGGATACGACCAGGCCGCGGCCCAGGTCGAGGAGATCCGCGAGGCGGTGCGCTCGGCTGCGTTCCAGGTTGGCGCAGCAATCTCCGGCGGCGGCTCGCACCCGTTCCAGAGATGGGCCGAGCAGCGCATTTATCCAAAAGAGCGCTACCGCGCGTCGGCCAAGAAGTTCGGCTATCTGGCTAAACTGTTTACCGTGTTTGGCATGCACGTGCACATCGGCGTTCCAGACGCGGACGAGGCGATCCGCATCGCCGCGTGGCTCACGCAGCGCGCGCCGCTGTTCATCGCCCTGTCAGCCAACTCGCCCTGTTGGCAGGGCGAGGATTCAGGGTTCTGCAGCTCGCGCAGCAATGTCGTCGGTGCGTTTCCGATGAGCGGAACGATGCCGTCGGACATACGCAGCTGGGCCGAATTCGAAGCGTATTTCTCGCGCCTCGCCGGCCACGGCATCGTCGGCTCGATCAAGGACTTCTACTGGGACGTGCGGCCGAAGCCTGAATACGGCACGGTCGAACTGCGCGTTCTCGACACGCCGCTGCGCCCCGCGCATGCCGCCGCCCTCGCCTCGTACGCGCGCGAACTGTGCGTCGAGGCGTTTGGCCGCAAGGGCGAATGGCCGTCCGACAGCAGCCGCGAACTGTATGCGTGGAACCGCTTCAACGCGGCCAAGGACGGCATCGAGGCGATCTGGATCGACCCGGAAACCGGCGTGCGCCTGCCGGTCTCGCAGGTGGTGGAAAACGACCTGCAGCGGCTGGCAGCGGTATCGCTCGATCCAGGCTTCGGCACCGCCTGCGACGTGGTGCGCGAGCTGATGGCCAAGGGCGGGCAGGCACGCTGGCTGACCGCGCATATGGAAACCGGATCCGGGGTCAACGACATTGCGCGCGTGGCCAGCGAGATGTTCGACCTGCCCGACGAACGCGTGGCCCGGCGCGGTTAAAAGGTGGATCCGCGGATCGCCGGATCCGGTTGCCGCGTTAATCGAAGGTGAAGGTTACTACCAGGTCGGAGCCTTCGATCGACGTGCTTATTGTCGCGGCCTCCAACTCGGCATAATTGACGATGCCCCACAGTTCCACCGTGAAAAAACCATATCGCACCATGCGCAGCAACGCCCTCCAGTCCTTCCGTCCTTCGCTTTTCGCGACGTGAAAGGCGATCCAGTTTTCCATACCTCGCGCCGCGCTAACCGCTTTACGGCCGCGAATGCGTACCGCGACCGATCGATGGTTTTGCAATGTCTGGGTGGCGTCCTTATAGAGCGTAGTCGATTCGTAGTCTAGTTCGAATATTTTGGCGACTTCCTGCATCAGGCACCGAGGTAGCTCATCGGAAGTGCCGCCGCGAGGGCAGCCATCCAGAAGGCCGCCGGGGTAACCTGCACCGCCAGCGGCCAGCCCGGGCTAAGGCCAACAGGCCGTTTGATCGCGCGAACAGCAGCACGCTGTGAGGACAATAAGGTACGCAACATGGACCGCTCCTGAGAAAAATTCAATTAGGAAACTTTCAGGAAAGTCTAACAGTCAAATCTCGCACCGTTTACACCTTTTCACGCGAATGTCCGTGGGGACGACCGCAACCATTCAGCGATCCCTGACATTTCCGAAACGAACTGTAAAACGCAGCTTGCCGGCCCGATGCCGGAACAAGCTGAAAAGTGAACTTATGCGAGAGGGATATGCAATGACCATATCGCGCAGGAGCCATGAATCTGCTCTGATCGTTGCTCAACTGCAACAATGCGCCTGCTCATCCAGCCATTATTTTGTGGCCGGTCAATATCCAGTTGAAGCAAGGTCGTCCAGGATGGGGCAGTCGGGCCGGCCATCGCCCTGGCATGCGCTGGCCAGGTCCTCGAGCGTGCGGCGCATCGCCTGCATCTCCGCGATTTTCCGGTCCAGCTCCGCGATGTGCTGGTTGGCGAGCGCACGCACGTCGTGGCTCGCGCGGTGCTTGTCCTGCCACAGCGCCAGCAGCGTGCGGATCTGCTCCAGCGAAAACCCCAGCTCACGCCCGCGGTGGATAAACTGCAGCATCTGCACCTCGCGCGTCGAATACACGCGGTAGCCTGATTCGGTGCGGCGCGCTTCGCCCGTCAGTCCGATCGCCTCGTAATGGCGGATCATCTTGGCCGAGACGCCCGAGGCCTTGGACGCGTCGCCGATATTCACGCCGCACCCCGCCAGCGCCGCAGCAGCAGGGCATTGGTCACCACCGTCACGCTTGAAAAGGCCATCGCCGCGCCCGCAATCATCGGATTGAGCAGCCCGAACGCCGCCAGCGGCACCCCGACCACATTGAACACAAAGGCCCAGAACAGGTTCTGGCGGATCTTGGCGTAGGTGCGGCGCGAGATGTCGATGGCGTCGGCCAGCAGGCGCGGGTCGCCCCGCATCAGGGTCACGCCGGCGGTGTGCATCGCCACGTCGGTGCCGCCGCCCATGGCGATGCCGATATCCGCCGCCGCCAGCGCGGGCGCGTCGTTGATGCCGTCGCCGACCATCGCCACCCTCCTCCCGTCCGCGCGCAGGCGGGCGATTATCGCCGCCTTCCCTTCAGGCAGGACCTGGGCGTGCACCTCGTCGATTCCAAGCTGCGATGCGATGTGGCCGGCGCTGCCCGGGTTGTCGCCAGTGAGCATAACGGTCCGGATCCCGGCCGCCTGCAGGCCGCGCACCGCTTCCGCGCTTTCAGGCTTGACCGCGTCGCCGAACGCCAGCATGCCGACCAGCTTCTTCTCGGGCGACGTCTGGGCCAGCCACGACACCGTTTCACCGGTATCTTCCCGCTGCTGCGCCTCCGCGGCAAGGCTGGCGGTCGACACGCCTTCGCGCTCGATCATGCGGGCATTGCCAAGTGCGTAGGTGGCGCCGTCAATGGTCGCCGTCACGCCGTAACCCGCAATGGCCTTGATGCCGGCGGCTGCGGCAACCGATATGCCAACGCCTGCCGCAGCCTCACCCACCGCGCGCGCCAGCGGATGCTCGCTGCCTTGCTGAACGGCTGCGGACAGGGTCAGCAAATGCCGATGGTCGCCATCGGTCGCGAGGTATGCCTTCAGGCGCGGCTTGCCGGCAGTGAGGGTGCCAGTCTTGTCGAAGGCGACGACATCGACGCCATGCAGCAGTTCGAGCGCCTCCGCGTCCTTGATCAGGATGCCGCGCTGCGCTGCCACGCCGGTGCCGGCCATGATCGCGGTCGGCGTGGCCAGGCCAAGTGCACATGGACATGCGATGACCAGCACGGCGACCGCGTTGAGCAGCGCCGCGCTCCAGTCCCCGTTGTACATCCACCATCCCGCGAAGGTGACGAGCGCGATGGCGACCACCGTCGGCACGAACACCGCACTCACCTTGTCGACCATGCGCTGCACCGGCGCCTTGGCTGCCTGCGCGTCTTCCACCGAACGTATGATCCGCGCCAGGGTCGATTCGGCGCCCAGCGCGGTTGCCCGCGCGACGACGGCGCCGTCGCCGTTAACCGCGCCGCCGATCATCTTGTCGCCGACCGTTTTCGTCACCGGCATGCTTTCGCCCGTCAACATGGATTCGTCCGCATGCGTGGCGCCTTCGATCAGCACCCCGTCCATCGGCACCCGCTCGCCCGGGCGGATCACTACTTCGTCGCCCACCTGCAGGCTCCCGACCGGTACTTCCTGCACCGCGCCGTCCTTGCGCACGCGCGCGGTGGCCGGGCGCAGGGCTTGCAGCGCCCGGATCGCCGCGGTTGTCTGGCGCTTGGCGCGGGTTTCGAGCCATTTGCCTAGCCGTACCAAGGTGATGACGACGGCAGCCGCTTCAAAGTACAGGTGCCCGGCACCAGCCTGCCACTGGAATACGCTCAGGCCATAGGCCGCCGAGGTGCCAAGTGCCACCAGCAGGTCCATATTTCCGGTTCGCGCCAGCAGCGCCCTCCACGCGGCGCGGTAAAAACGCGCGCCGATCCAGAACTGCACCGGCGTCGCCAGAAGCCACTGCGCCCATCCCGGCAACATGATGTGAGCGCCGAACAATTCCGCGATCATCGGCAGAACCAGCGGCAAGGTCAGCGCGACGGCGATGGCGATCTGCCAGGCGTCCCTGCTCACAGGGTCCGGCCCGGCTTCCGGCGTTGCTTCCTCGGCTGTTGCTGTGTAGCCTGCCTTGGCCACGGCCTGCAGCAGCGCATCCACACTGGCCGGCCCGGCGCTGCGGACCGTTGCCCGTTCGGTGGCAAGATTTACGGTCGCTTCGAGCACGCCGGGAACCCCGCGCAACGCTTTTTCAACCCGGCCCGCGCAGGAAGCGCAGGTCATGCCGCCGACCGCGAACGTCGTCTCGCTGCTGGGGACGCGGTAGCCGGCGCTGTTGACCGCATCGGCCAGCTGCGCCGCCGTTACGCCCGCATCGCCGCTGATCCGGGCCGATTCGTTGGCCAGGTTGACGGATACGGCTTGTACGCCGGGCAAGCCGGCCAGCGCGCGTTCGACGCGGCCGACGCACGACGCGCAGCTCATGCCCTCGATGGGCAGGTTCAGTTCGCGGACAATGTTCGTTGTCATTTTTTTCCCCTGGATGGTCACTTGTGATCATCATCGACCTTCCCATCATTGTAAGGTCAAGCGCAAACTTCGGTAAAATTCGCTTGACGTTCCCACCATGGGAAGGTGCATCATGGTCGTTCATCTACTAAGGGAGTCAACATGATGAAGTTCAGCATTCCTGATATGAGCTGTGGGCATTGCTCGGGTGTCATTACCAAAGCGATCAAGGACATCGACAGCACCGCCACGGTCGATTTCGACATGGCGGCCCGGACGGCTACCGTCAATACCAGCGCCGGTCCGGATAAGGTGCTCGGTGCCCTGTCCGAAGCAGGCTATCCTGCTGCCCTAATGCAACACTAAAATCCGTCGCTCCGTGTTAAACTTCCGGCCAATGAAAGCCCTGAAGATATTTTTCGTCTGGATGTTGTTGATCGCGCTCCCGCTCCAGGGATTTGCCGCGGTCTCGATGTCCCTGTGCGAGCCTGACAAAGCCGAGACGGCTGCGGCGGCCAGTGCAGATCAGGACCATCATGGCCCCTCGGCCGCCAGTCTTGCCGCAGATTGCGGCCACCACCAGGCGCCGCCGCCTGCCGACACGGCAAGCGACTGCGATACCCCTTCCGATTCAGCCAAATGCAGCGCCTGCGCTGCGTGTTCGGTTGGCGCTTCCATTACTGCCTCCTTTGCCACACTCCCCGCGTGCAAAACCCACGGCGCGGAAGAAATTCCCTATGTTGGCGCACACGATACCGCCTGTATATACGGCGCGCTCGAGCGGCCGCCACACACCCTCGCCTGATCTTCGCCACGGGCCGCCGCCCGTTCCCCGAATCCAGCCCGCCGCGCATTCAATGCGCGTCGGAAGTCCTTGACTGACGAGAACAATTTCATGATAACCACTATTCGCCTGGCCCTGCCGGCACTGCTCGCGCTTGGCGCGCAATTTCCCGGTACGGCGTTCGCCCAGTCCAATCCCGCACCGATGAATCCGGCAGCGGCTGCCGCACCTCTCAAGTACGAGTCAGCGTTCGCCGGGTATAAGCCTGCCCAGGAACCGGCCGCGGTCGCCTGGAAGGAAAGCAACGCGCGCGTCGCCCAGCCGCTTCCGGGCGCCGGCGAGCACGACGGACACGGCGGCCACGCCGGCCACGACATGGGCGGCATGAAGCATGGGGCCGACAAGAAGGCCGTGGATGAACATGCAGGCCATGACATGGGCGGCATGAAGCATGGCGCCGAGAAGAAGGCGGCCGACGAACATGCAGGCCACGACATGGGCGGCATGGATCACGGCGGCCACAAGCAGGCAGCGCCCCCCAGCAAAAAAGACCCGCATCAAGGTCACCAACACAAGGAATGAGCATGCCTGTTATGTTTACATCGCGTACCGTTCTGGCGGCGGCAGCTGTCCTCGCCCTGTCCGGTTGCGCATCGCTTTCCCCGGATGGTGGTTATAGCGCCGTGCGTGACCTGGCCCAGGCACGCAGCGCCCAGCCGATTCCAGCTGTCAAACCAGCGTCTGCGGAGGCGGGTGACCGCCAGGTCGCCGACCTGCTGTCCAGGCCCCTCACCGTCGAGACCGCGGTGCAGGTGGCGCTGCAGAACAACCGCGGCCTGCAGGCCTCGTACGCGGAACTCGGCGTGGCCGAGGCCGACCTGGTGCAGGCAGGACGGATCGCCAACCCGGTGTTCAGTTTCGGCCGGATCAAGGGCCATGAAGGCATCGAACTCGAACGCACGCTAACATTGCCACTGATCGGCCTGCTGACGATGCCGCTCACGCTCCCCCTGGAAAAGCGCCGGTTCGAACAGGCGCAGATGCGCGCGGCAGGCGAACTGCTGCGCGTTGCCGACGAGACGCGCCGCGCCTACTTTGGCGCCGTGGCCGCGCAACAGAGCGCGGCCTATATGGAGCAGGTGAAGGAAGCTGCCGACGCCAGTGCAGAACTGGCGCGCCGCATGGCCGCCGCCGGCAACTGGAGCAAGCTGCAGCAGTCGCGCGAACAGGCGTTCTATGCCGACGCCGTGGCCCAGCTGGCCCGTGCCCGCCAGTCGCACATGGCCGCGCGCGAGCGCCTGACGCGGCTGATGGGCCTGTGGGGCGGCAATATCGCGTTCCAGCTGCCGGACCGCCTGCCGGACCTGCCTGCGGCGCCGCGCGATATCAGTGATGCCGAGGCGCAAGCCATGACCAACCGGCTCGACATGCTGATGGCGCAGAAAGAGCTGGCCGGGCTGGCGTCATCGCTGGGACTGACCCGCACCACCCGCTTCGTCAACCTGCTCGACCTGTCCTACCTGCACAACACCACGCCCGGCGGCGAGCGTGAAAAAGGCTACGAGATCGAGTTCCAGATCCCGCTGTTCGACTGGGGCACCTCGCGCGTGGCCCGGGCCGAGTCGCTGTACATGCAGGCGGTCCACCGCGCTGCCGCCTCGGCCGTCGACGCGCGTTCTGAAGTGCGCGAGTCGTACAACGCTTACCGCACTGCTTACGACCTGGCGCGCCACTACCGGGACGAAATCGTGCCGCTGAAAAAGCGCATTTCGGACGAGCAGATGCTGCGCTACAACGGCATGCTGATCGGCGTGTTCGAGCTGCTGGCCGATGCCCGCGACCAGATCATGAGCGTCAATTCCGCCATCGAAGCGCAGCGCGATTTCTGGGTGGCCGATTCGGCACTCCACGCGGCAATGACAGGCACTGGCGGCGGCGCACCGGCGGCGGGCCCGAGCTCGGCGCCTGCGGCCTCCGCAGCGCCCCAACACTAATTGCAGGAAAGGTAAGCAAAATGGTTTCACGTAGAGATTTCTTCCGCGGCGCCGGCGCAGCTGCCGTCACCACCGCCGTGGTCAGCCGGGTTGGAGCGGCATCGCTCCCCGAAGCTGTGAGCATGGACAAGCCCGACACCCAGGCGCCTCTGTCCCCGCCGAACGGCCGCCCGTACAACCCGGTGGTCACCTTGAACGGCTGGACGCTGCCATGGCGCATGCGCGACAACGTCAAGGAATTCCACCTGGTGGCCGAACCGGTGGTGCGTGAAATCGCACCGGGCATGAAGGCCAACCTGTGGGGTTACAACGGCCAGTCTCCCGGCCCGACCATCGAGGTGGTCGAGGGCGACCGCGTGCGGATATTCGTCACCAACAAGCTGCCGGAACACACCAGCATCCACTGGCATGGCCAGCGCCTGCCAAATGGCATGGACGGCGTCTCGGGCCTGAACCAGCCGGCTATTCCGGTCGGCAAGACCTTCGTCTACGAGTTTGTCGCGCGCCGGCCAGGCACCTTCATGTACCACCCGCATGCGGACGAAATGACGCAGATGGCCATGGGCATGATGGGCTTCTGGATCACGCACCCGAAAAACCCGTCGTTCCAGAAGGTCGACCGCGATTTCTGTTTCCTGCTCAATGCTTACGACATCGACCCGGGCAGCTACACGCCGAAGGTCAATACGATGCTGGACTTTAACCTGTGGACCTTCAACAGCCGCGCCTTCCCGGGCATCGACCCGATGGTGGTCGGCCTGAACGACAAGGTGCGCATCCGCGTCGGCAACCTGACCATGACCAACCACCCGATCCACATCCACGGCCATGAGTTCGTGGTGACCGGCACCGACGGCGGGTGGACGCCGCCCGCCTCGCGCTGGCCGGAGGTGACGACCGATATCGCGGTGGGCCAGATGCGCGCCATCGAGTTCATCGCCAATGAGCCGGGCGACTGGGCTTTCCATTGCCACAAATCGCACCACACGATGAACGCGATGGGCCACGATGTGCCGACCCTGATCGGCGTCGAGCAACGCGACGTGCTCGATAAGATCAACAAGCTGGTGCCTGACTACATGATCATGGGCGACAAGGGCATGCACGACATGGCGGAAATGGAAATGCCGATTCCAGACAATACCTTGCCGATGATGACCGGTACCGGCCCCTTCGGCGGGATCGGCATGGGCGGGATGTTCACGACGGTCAAGGTGCGCAAGGGGCTGGCACGCAACGACTACAAGGATCCTGGCTGGTACAAGCATCCTGCCGGCACCGTCGCCTACGAGTGGAAAGGCGACGCGCTGCCTGAACCGGTGCGCGCGCCGGAAGCGGCCTCAATGGCCGCCAAGCCGGGCGAAAAGGTGCTCAAAGTCATCAAGCCTGTCAACCACAGCGGCCACTGAGCCGTTAATTGAATACGTTCCAATGTAAAGGATTACCCATGAAATTTTCCACCCTCCTGATCGTTGCCGCACTGGCTATCCCGTTCACCGGCAGCGCCCTGGCCGAGCCAGTCGCCACGGCCGCAGCCCCTGCAGCGCTGGTCGCGGGCGAAGTGAAAAAGGTCAACAAGGAAACCGGCAAGATGACCATCAAGCACGGGCCACTGGAAAACCTGGACATGCCGGCAATGACGATGGTGTTCCGCGTTAAGGACCCGGCCATGCTGGAAAAAGTGAAGCCGGGCGACAAGATTAACTTCGCGGCCGAACGCGCCAACGGCGCCATCACGGTAACCCACCTCGACGTCGTCAAGTAATATCCGCGCAAGCCGGCGGCGGCCCGCCCGCTACGGCTTGCCGACTTTGGGCCGACGCCACCTTCGCGGTGGCGCCGCCCTCCCCCATCCCAGCCGGTTTCCCGGCATGGCAAGCGCCACGCGCCGTTACAGGTCGATCTTGCCGTGTTCGGCGGCGTCCATCTTCGGCGGCTCGCCGGTGATTGCCGCCTTGGCCATCGCGAACAACGACACCATCTTGCTCGACGCGGTATCCCAATATTCGGCGCTGTGCGGGTTGACCCGGACCAGCGCGACGTGGATGTCATCGGGTCCGTTGGGGAACCATGCCTCGACAAACGGATTCCACAGCTCATGCACCTTGGCGCGCTCCACCACGCGTTCGGCACGGCCGCTGACCGACACATACAGGCCGTCCTTCGGTTCCGCGAAGCTCACGTTGACCTCTGGCGTGGCGGCGATGTCTTCCCACAGCCCCGTGTTAATCGACGTGAAAAACCACAGGTTGCCCTCCTTGTCCATTTCCTGGTTTGTCATCGGCGTCGCCACCAAATGACCATGCTTGTCTTTTGTCGTAAACATCGCGAACCGGACGGAACTGATCTTGTCGGATAGTTCCTTGACGTTGTGGGCGGAATTGGTTGGATACATAAACACTCCTTCGGTTTTGGCTTGGACAAGCCAGTATCGTGAACCCGAGGCCGAGAACTATCTGTGCGCGTTCCAACTTATGCCAACGATTGCAATAAGCATTTGCCAAAGTGCCAAACTTAAATCATAATGCGAACCATTCTCATTCCCATTTAAGAGCATGCCATGAAAAATGTTTCGTCCGTCCGCCTCACCCCCATCGCCGCCGCAGTCCAGCTGGCACTCGTTTCCTTCCTGTGCAGCAGCGCTTATGCCGAGTCCGGAGACGAGGTGTTGCCGAAAGTGACGATCACCGGGACCAGCGATGCCGGCTACAACGTCGCCTCGGCCTCCACCGCGATGAAGACGGACACGCTGCTGCGCGACACGCCGCAATCCATCACCGTGATCAGCAAGGAGCTGATCAGTGACCAGGGGCTGCAGAGCATGACCGATGTGGTGCGCTACGTGCCCGGCATGGCGCCGTCCCAGGGCGAAGGCAACCGCGACGCGGCCATTTTCCGCGGCAATAATTCGACCAGCGATTTTTATATCGACGGCATCCGCGATGACGTCCAGTATTTCCGCGACTTCTACAATATCGACAGCGTCGAAGCGATTCGCGGCTCGAACGCGATGATCTTCGGCCGCGGCGGTTCGGGCGGCGTCATCAACCGTGTCAGCAAGCAGCCGCAATGGAGCGCGATCCGCGGCGGTTCGCTGACGCTGGGCTCGTGGAACCACCGGCGCGCCACCGTGGACGTGGGCCAGGCCATCAATGACAACATGGCGTTCCGCGTGAATGCCATGGTCGAGGATTCGGAGAGCTTCCGCGACGGCGTCGGCATTGAACGCGCCGGAGTCAACCCTACCCTCGCCATCCGCGCCGGCGACAACACCAGCGTCGTCCTCGGCTACGAACATTTCCGCGACGACCGTACTGCCGACCGCGGCATCAGCTCGCAGAACGGCCGGCCATTCCAGACCGGCGTGTCCACCTTCTTCGGCAATGCCGAACTGAGCCCGACCTGGGTCCGCGTCGATGCCTTCACCGCCGTCGTCGACCACGACTTTGGCAACGGCATGACGCTGCGCAACCGCAGCCGCGTTGCCGAGTACGACAAGTTCTACCAGAACGTGTTCGCGTCGCGCCCGGTGACGCCAGAGGGTACGGTCGCCATCGGCGCCTACAACAACGCAACCCAGCGCACCAACCTGTTCAACCAGACCGACCTGGCCTGGACGGTGGACGGCGGCGGCATCCGCCACAAGCTGCTGGCCGGCGCCGAACTGGGCCGCCAGGAGACCGACAACCTGCGCCAGACCGGCGCCGGCACGACGGCCATGAGCGTACTGGCGTCTGATCCGGTCTACCGTGCCCCTGTCCTGTTCAGCCCGTCGGCGACCGACGCCAACAACCACGGCGTGGCGACTGTCGCGTCGGTCTACCTGCAGGACCAGCTCGAGTTTTCCCCGCACTGGCAGGCGGTGCTGGGCGTGCGCTATGACCGTTTCAATGTCGACTTCCGCAACAACCGTACCGGGGCCACGATCGAACAGACCGATTCCCCGGTGTCGCCACGGGCGGGCCTGATCTACAAGCCGGTCGAAAACGTGTCGATTTACGGCAGCTACAGCATGTCCTATGTGCCGCGTGCCGGCGAACAGCTCAGCTCCCTTACGGCCACCACCCAGGCGTTCGATCCGGAAGAATTCACCAACGTCGAAGTGGGCGCCAAGTGGGACATCCGGCCGAACCTTTCCGCTACCGCGGCGGTCTATCAACTGGACCGCACCAACGTCGTGATCCCCGGCCCGACCAGTACCGACCCGAGCCGGCTGGCCGACGGGCAGACCACCAAGGGCATCGAGCTTGGCCTGGCGGGCAAGCTGACAAGCGCATGGAGCGTGATGGGCGGCTACACCTACCAGGACGCTCGGAGCGACGGCGCCACGCCGGCACAGGTGCCAAGGCACAGTGCGTCGTTGTGGAACCGGGTTGCCTTCACCCCGGCGTGGGCGGCCGGCCTGGGCGTCATCTATCGCGACAGCATCTACACGACCACCTCGAACGCCGTTACGTTGCCGTCGTTCACGCGCGTGGATGCCGCGCTGTTCTACACGATCAACCGGAATTACCGCGTGCAGCTGAATGTGGAAAACCTGTTCGACAAAAAGTATTACGCTTCGGCGCACAGCGACAGCAACATCTCGCCGGGTTCGCCGCGCGCCGTCCGGGTCGCACTGAACGCAACGTTCTGATTGTCGCGGCACGTAGCCGAGCGGCGCCTTCGGGCGCCGTTTTTGGTTAACCGCGACCGCTGTCGCCACGGATGAGGCCGAAAAACTCTTCACTGGTTCAGTCTTTCACATTGAGGCGCGTCATTCGCTCCCCCCCGGCCGGGCCGATACTTGAAGTCCGGGCGGCGAGCACCCGCCGTTTGGCGCGCCCATTTCAAGACGGAGGAAACGTGACCTTACCTGGCGACGAGCTGGACCGGCAGCCATCGGTCGAGCAAGGCAATTTTCTCGAAAGCCTGACCCTGTTCACCAGGCAGCACCGGGCCGGCCACTGGGCGGGAACGTTTTCCGAATTCATGGAAAAGGTGTTGCCTGCCGCGCCCGACCAGGTCGCGCGCAGCTCGCACCAATACGTGTGGGACATGATCCGCAGCACCTGTGTCGATCGCGACAATGGCGAACTGCGCTGCCGCCTGTTCGAGGACGACCTGTTCGGCATCGACGAGGCGATCGAACGGGTGGTCGACTATTTCAAGGCAGCCGCGGCCGGATCGGAAGTCGGACGCCGCCTGCTGTTGCTGCTCGGTCCGCCTTCCGGCGGCAAGTCCAGCCTCGTCATCCTGCTCAAACGCGGGCTGGAGGAGTACAGCCATACCGACGCCGGGGCGCTGTATGCCATCGCCGGCTGCCCGGTGCACGAATCGCCGCTGCACCTGGTGCCGCACACCATGCGCGCGACCTGCCGCAATACCTACGGCATCGACATTGCCGGCGAAATCTGCCCCCACTGCCGCGCCCGGCTCGAAGACCAGTTCGCTGGCGACTTCATGCAGATGCCTGTCGAACGCTTCTTCATTTCCGAATCGGGGCGCAGCGGCATCGGCACCTACGCCCCGCACGACCCCACTACCGCCGATCTGGCCGACCTGGTCGGCTCGGTCGACCTGTCGAAGGTGGCGCAATTCGGCGACGAAGGCGACCCGCGGGCATGGTCGTGGTCGGGGGCGGTGTATGCGGCCAGCCGCGGCGTGCTTGAAATGATCGAGATCCTCAAGGTCAAGCGCGAGTTCCTCTACCTGCTGCTGACACTGACGCAGGAAAAGAACGTCAAGGTGTCGCGCTTTCCGCTGATCTACCTCGACGAAACCATCCTGGCGCACACCAACCTGGCCGAGTTCCGTAAATTCCTGCAAGAGAGCGAGAACGAGGCCCTGCTCGACCGCATGGTCATCATCCAGGTGCCGTACACGCTGAACTACCGCGAGGAGGCGCGCATCTACAAGAAGCTGATCTCGTCGGCGGCGCCGGCGTTCCGCGACGTCCACCTCGACCCGCACGTGCTGCATGCGGCGGCCGTGTTCGCGATCCTGTCGCGCATCCAGGAGGGCGACGACAAAGAGGTCGAGCTGGTCAAGAAAGTGCGCATCCATGCCGGCGAGGAGGTCGAGGGAGTGAACCGCGCAGAGGTGCGCCGGGTCAAAGATAAGGAGAAGGCGCCTGACGAAGGGCTGGCCGGCGTGTCGCCGCGCTTCGTCATCAACGCCCTCTCCAATGCCATCATCCAGTCCAACCAGAAAAGCCTGTCGACAATGGACATACTGCTGGCACTGAAGGACGGCATCGAAAGCGACGCCCGCATCGATGCCAAGCGAAAGCGGCGCTGGGTTGACTACCTGGTACTGACGCGCAAGGATTTCTATAACCGCTGGGTGAAGGAAGACGTGCACAAGGCCCTGTTCGTCTCGTTCGAGCAGGAGGCGCAAGACCTGCTGAACAAGTATCTCGACGAGGTCGAAGCCATGCTCGACAACCGCCAGATCAAGGATCCGATCACCAACGAGGAAAGGCGCCCGGACGAGCGCTTCCTGCGCGCGGTCGAAGAAAAAATCCATATCTCGGAATCGGGCAAGCAGTCGTTCCGCCAGGAGGTGGTGCGCAAGGCGATGGGTGCGTACAAGCGCGGCGTCAAGTTCGGACTGGAAAGCCATTTGCAGCTGAACGACGCGGTCCAGCAGTACCTGTTCGAGCAGCGCCGCGACGTGCTGCGGCTGGTGAGTTCGGCCAAGCGCCCCGACGACGAGATCCGCACCAAGATCTCCGCCGTCGAAAAACGCCTGGTCGACGAGTACTGCTACGACAGCCACAGCGCGCGCGAAGCGCTGAACTACGTGACAACCCTGCTCGCGCAGGAGTAGCGCCTGGTCGGGAGGTGGACGGTGGCGGCGATGATCAACACGGCGTGGTACGACCTGTTCTCGCGCGGCGCGCGGGACTGGCTGCGCCACAACGACAAGGTGCGCGACGCCGTCCAGCAGCACCTGCCCGACCTGATCGCCGGCCCTGACCTGATCACCGGCCCGCAGGAGCGCACTGTGCAGGTGCCGGTGCGGCTGCTGGAACATGCGCGGTTCAAACTGGCCGAGGGGCGCACCCAGAGCGGCGCCGGCCAGGGCGAAGGCAAGCCGGGCGACATCTTGCAGCACGGCCAGCCCGACCCCGGTGAAGGCGACGCGGGCGACGGCGGAAGCGAAGATGGCGAAGTCAAACTGCTGCTGGAATTCTCCATCGACGACGTGATGGACTGGCTGTGGGACGAACTCAAGCTGCCCGACCTGCAGCCCAAGGGTGCGGCCCGCATCGACGAGCTGGAACTGGTGCGCGAAGGGTGGGACAAGCGCGGGGCCCGCTCGCGCCTGGACCGCCGCCGCACCGTCAAGGAGGCCATCAAGCGCCGCGCCGTGCAGGACAATCCTGTCCCGTTCACCAATGACGACCTGCGCTTCCGCCAGCTGGTGACGCGCCAGAAGCCGAGCACCAGCGCGGTGATCCTGTTCGTCATCGATGTGTCGGCTAGCATGACGCAGCTTGAGCGCAAGCTGGCGAAATCGTTTTTCTTTTTTGCGCTGCAGGGCATCCGGCGCAAGTACGCCAAGGTGGAGACACGGTTCATCGCCCATACCACGCACGCGTGGGAGTTTTCGGAAGGCGAGTTTTTCCAGGTGTCCGGCATCGGCGGCACGATCGCGTCCAGCGCGTTCCGGCTGGCGCTGGAACTTGTACGCAGCGAGTACAATCCCGCGCAGAATAACGTCTACATGTTCTATGCGTCGGACGGGGAGAACTTTACCGAGGACCGGACCGCGGCATCGGAAACCCTCGCCGAACTGGGCGGCTTGCTCAACTACATCGGCTATGTCGAGACGCTACCGGGCGTGCCGCGTTCGCTTGAAACGGAAATGCGCCGCCTGTGCGGCGAGCTGGGACGGCGCGGCGTGCCGATCAGCAGCAGCGTGTTGTCCGGGCCCGACGATGTGTGGCGGGCGCTGCGCAAGTTCTTCACCGAAGGATCCGGCGCCGGCAAGGAGGTAGTCGCATGAAGGACGGCCAGCAGCAACTGGCGGACTACAGCGCCCGCATCGAGGCGCTGGCGCTTGAGCTGGGGCTGGACTTCTATCCGGTCAAGTTCGACCTGGTGCCGGCGAACTTCATGGTCGAAATCGCCGTGTACGGCCTGCCGGTGCGCATGCGCCACTGGTCGTTCGGCGTGCGCTATATCCACCAGCTGGTGCGCCAGCACATGGGCCACTCGCGCATTTTCGAAGTTATGTTCCCGGGCGACCCTTGCCAGGCATTCATGCAGGAGCAGAACTCGCTGGCCGAGAACACGCTGGTGACGGCACACGTGCTCGGCCACGCCGACTTTGCCAAGAACAACCAGCTCTTTGCGCGTTCCATGGCAATGGCCGGGAGCCACATCCTGGAACAAAGCGCGGCACGGGCGCACCGGCTGGAGCGCGCGCTGCAGGCGCATGGGCAGGAGCGCGTGGAGGCGGTCCTTGATGCGGCGCTGGCGCTGGAGACGCATATCGACGTCAACCAGCCACTGCACCGGCCGCCCTATCCCGAATTCGTCGCTCCGCGGGCCGAACCCGGGCCTGACCTGTTCCGCGACCGTTTCACGCGCCTTCCCGGCGAGCACGTCGAGGCGCCGGTGGCGGGCCCGCCGCAACGCACCCCATTGCCGCCCCAGCCAGAGCCAGACCTGCTGTGGTTCATCGCCACCTACGCGCCCGAGCTCGAGGATTGGGAGCGCGACATCTTCCTGGCGGTGCGCGAGGAGGCCTATTACTTCCACCCGATTTTTGCCTGCCAGATCATGAACGAGGGCTGGGCCTCGTACTGGCACGCGCGCCTGCTGCGCGAAGCAAGCTTCCTGCCGCACGACCTGTACCTCGCCGCGATCAAGTCGCACTCGGACGTCGTGCGGCCCTTTGCAGGCGGCCAGCAACTGGCGCTGTCGCTCAATCCCTACCACCTCGGCTTTTCGCTGTGGGAGCACATCATCGAGAAGCACGGGCTCGACAAGGCGCGTCAGGTTTGCCGTGAGGAAGACGATTTTGGCTTCATCCGCAACTATCTCGACCAGGAAATCGCCGACAAGCTCGACCTGTTCGTCTACGAGGCTCGCCGCGATGGCGATACGCGCATCACCAGCCGCGACATCCATGCGATCCGCGAGGCGATCCTGGCGCCGAAATTCAATTACGGATCGCCGTCGATCACCGTGGCGCAGGTGGGCGCCGACGGCAGCCTTGACCTGCGCCACGATTATCTTCACGATGGCCGCGGCCTCGAGCTGGCGCAGGCCGAACGAGTCATGGAGTATGTCGGACGCATCTGGCGCCGCCCGGTTTCGCTGCACACGGTGGACTTCCGCGGTGTGGTCCGGGTTTTATCGGGAAAAAAGCCGATACCGTGAACACGCAGCCACTTCCCTGCCCTTCTCATTGATTGCTGTCAAGAAGTTGCTTTAGGTACTCACTACCCTAGTCAGGGATACCTGACCGGAGAGTGCCATGTCCCAGCAAAAATGTCCCATGTGGTCCCGTTGCCTTGCGGCGGCCCTTGCCGTGTCGCTCGGCGTTTCCCTTGCCGGCTGCAGCCGCGGCACCGAGGTCGGCCCGCTGATCGTCGAAGCGAAAAAATACCGCGACAAGGGCGAAACCAAGGCTGCGGTGATCCAGCTCAAGAACGCGATCCAGCACGACGGCGCCAACAGCGCGGCCCGCATCCTGCTGGCGGACGTCTATCTCGACGATGGCGACGCGGTGTCGGCCGAAAAGGAATTGCAGCGCGCGGCGGCATTGGGCGGCGATGGCGGCCAGATCGCCCTGCTGTTGGGCAAGGCAATGCTGATGCAAGGCCAGTACGATCGCCTGCTGGGCGAAATTCAACCAGCCGCCGAGCCTGCACGGCGCCCGCTGATCCTTGCGCTGCGCGGCAACGCCCAGCTCGGCCTCGGCAATCCGGTGGCCGCGCGCGAACTGTTCGACGAAGCCCTCAAGCTCGACCCGGCCTCGCCCGATGCGCTGTGCGGCATGGCGCGGCTGGCGATCGGGGCAAATGATGCGGCCGGCGCACATGGCTACCTCGACCGGGCCCTGAAGGCAAGCCCTTCCAGCATCGACGCGCTGCGGCTGCGCGGCGACCTGCACCGCGCCGGCGGCAAACCGGGCGAGGCGATGGCGGCCTACCAAACCATCCTGAGGCTGCGGCCCGCGAACATCCAGGCGCTGGTCGACGTCAGCAACCTGCACATCGACGCCGGCCGCCTGAAGGAAGCGCGCGACATGCTCGGGCAGGCCCACAAGGCGGCCCCCGGCGTGGTGGCCTTGCTCCACTCGCAAGCCATGCTCGACTACCGCGAAGGCAAGCACAAGGCGGCGCGCGAGTCGCTGCAGAAAATCCTGCGCGAACTGCCGGACCACATGCCAAGCGTGCTGCTGGCCGGCGCGGTCGAGTCGGCCCTCGGCGCCAACCAGCAGGCCGAACAACACCTGCAGAAGTTCCTCGGCGCTTACCCGCGCCACGTGTACGCGTCCAAGATGATGGCGGCGCTCCACTTGCGCAACAACGCCGCCGGCGACGCGCTCGCCTTGCTGCGCCCGCTGCTGCTGGCGCATCCGGAGGATGTGGAACTGCTGTCGCTGGCAGGCGAAGCCAACCTGCGCGGCCGCAGTTTCACGCAGGCGGCCGAATTCTTCGAAAGGGCTGCCTCCCTGCGGCCTAAAGCACCCGGGCTGCACACCGGCCTCGCGCTGAGCCGGCTGGGAAATGGCGAAAACGGCCGCGCGGTCGCGGAACTCGAACGCGCCGCTGCGCTGGACGACTCGGGCGACCGCGCCGGGCTGCTGCTGGCCATGAGCTAGCTCGGCTGAAGCGAATCCATGCGGATCTGGCAGGCCTCGCGTTCAAAGAAGGTGGCCGCGTCGATGACGCGCACCCCGCCCAGCGCGCATTCGAGCAGCTGGCGCACCGGGAACGCCGCGCTGCGGCGGTTGGCGACGGTGACCACGATCTCGCTCGCCTCGTACTTGCGCGCCATCGCCAGCAGCGATTCGCCCATCGGCAGCAGCAGCGAGTCGGGCACGCAGTTTTCTTCGCCCGGCAGCGGAATGCAGCCGATGACGCGCGACTGGTGGAACCCGAATTTGTTCGACGCCAGCTCGATGCACTCGTGCGCCAGCGCGCCGCCGCCGACGAACAGCAGGCGCGCCTCCAGCAGCGCCGACTCGGCCGACTTGAACACCACCAGCCGCGTGATGACCACGCCGGTGGCGCCGATGGCGAAGATCAGGATGCTGATTCCGCGCCCGAAATACAGGTCTGGGCGCACCGCGATCAGCGCCGACAGCAGCGCGAATCCGAGTGCGAACGAGGGCATGATGCGGATCAAGGTGGTGCGCAATCCTTCGCGCGAGCTGTGCTGGTACATGCCGAGTGCGCTCATGCTGAAGATGATCACCAGCGCGAAGGTCAGCGAGGACAGGTAGAGGTTGTCGGCGCGGAAGTGGCCCTGTCCATCGGAAAACCACAGCGCGGAGGCCACGCTGGCCGAAGCCAGCAACATCAGCAGCTCGAGGAGCAGCAGGATGAAAGCCATTTTGGAAACGTAGTGATTGAAAATCCGTATCACAGGTTCTCCCGCAGATTGACGGCGCCTGCGCAGCAGCGCAAAGGTAGTTCCCATCATTACCGAATATTGCATTTCGGGCATTGACTACGAACAAGCGGTCCCAGTCGGCGGCGGGCAACACGGCAAACCGCGGGCAAATGGACTATAGTGATGCTTCTGTACAAATCCAAAACAATCATGAAATTTGATGTCGCTATCGTCGGCAGCGGGCTGGCCGGACTGTCGGTCGCCCTGCACCTTGCCGAAACCCGCAAAGTCGCAATCATTTCCAAACGCACCTTGCTGGACGGGGCAAGCAACTGGGCGCAAGGCGGCATCGCCGCCGTGCTCGATTCCGGCGACAGCCACCAGAAGCACATCGAAGACACCCTGATCGCCGGTGCCGGCCTGTGCGACGAAGCAGCCACGCGCTACATTGTCGAACACGGACGCGAAGCAATCGAATGGCTGATTGCCCAGGGCGTGCCGTTCACGCGCGACCCGACCGCCGAAATGGGCTTCCACCTGACCCGCGAAGGCGGCCATAGCGAAAGGCGCATCATCCACGCGGCCGACGCCACCGGCCACGCGGTGCAGGTCACGCTGGAACAGAAGGTGCGCGCGCATCCGAACATCAGCCTGTTCGAACAGCACTTCGCCATCGACGTCATCACCTCGGACAAGCTGCCGCCGCAAAGCGCGCCCGCAGCGAGCCATCCGCGCTGCCACGGCCTGTACGTGCAGGACGAGAGGACCGGGCGCGTGCTGACCGTGGAAGCCGAACACACGGTGCTGGCCACCGGCGGCGCCGGCAAGGTCTACCTGTACACGACCAATCCCGACACCTCCACCGGCGACGGCATCGCGGTGGCGTGGCGCGCGGGCTGCCGGGTGACGAACATGGAGTTCATCCAGTTCCACCCCACCTGCCTGTACCACCCGCACGTCAAGAATTTCCTCATCTCCGAAGCCGTGCGCGGCGAAGGCGGGCAACTCAAGCTGCCGGACGGCACCCGCTTCATGCCCAACCACGACCCGCGGCTGGAACTGGCGCCGCGCGACGTGGTGGCCCGTGCCATCGACTTCGAGATGAAGAAGCACGGCCTGGACTGCGTGCACCTGGACATCTCGCACCAGCCGCCGGAGTTCGTGCGCGAGCACTTCCCCAACATCCACG
>DASWSX010000056.1:0-41959 GCA_036402435.1 Telluria sp.
AAAAAGCCAATTCCGGTCACCCTGGCATGCCAATGGGCATGGCGGAAATCGCCGTTGCGCTGTGGGCAGGACACTACAAGCACAACCCGGCCAACCCGAAGTGGATCAACCGCGACCGCTTCCTGCTGTCGAACGGCCACGGCTCGATGCTGCACTACTCGCTGCTGCACCTGGCAGGCTACGACCTGTCGATGGACGACCTGCGCAACTTCCGCCAGATGCATTCGAAGACCCCGGGCCACCCGGAAGTGGACATCACGCCCGGCGTCGAGACCACCACCGGCCCGCTCGGCCAGGGTATCGCCAACGCGGTCGGCATGGCGCTGTCGGAGTGGCTGCTGGCTGCTGAATTCAACAAGCCGGGCTATGACGTGGTCGACCACTACACCTACGCCTTCCTCGGCGACGGCTGCCTGATGGAAGGCATCTCGCACGAAGTGTGCTCGCTGGCCGGCACCCTGGGCCTGAAAAAACTGATCTTCCTGTACGACGACAACGGCATCTCGATCGACGGCAAGGTCGAAGGCTGGTTCACCGACGACACCCCGAAGCGTTTCGAGTCGTACAACTGGAACGTGATCCCGGACGTCGACGGCCACGACGTTGCAGCGGTCGACGCGGCCATCGCGCAGGCCAAGCTTTCGGACAAGCCAACCTTGATCTGCTGCAAGACCATCATCGGCAAGGGCTCGCCAAACCTGCAGGGCGGCGACAAGGTCCACGGCGCGGCACTCGGCGACGCCGAAGTGGCGGCCGTTCGCGAGCACCTGATCTGGGACGCGATCCCGTTCGACATCCCGGCCCCGATCTACGAGGCATGGGACGCCAAGCAGCAGGGCGCCGCGGTCGAGAGCGACTGGAACGCCAAGTTCGAAGGCTACCGCGCGCAGTTCCCGCAGCTGGCCGCCGAACTCGAGCGCCGCATGAAGGGCGAGCTGCCGGCCAACTTCCAGCAGGTGCTGGAGCAGGCCATCGCCGCCACCGTCGAGAAGAAAGAAACGATTGCCACCCGCAAGGCAAGCCAGAACGCGATCCAGGCGCTGGCCCCGGCGCTGCCTGAATTCCTGGGCGGCTCGGCCGACCTGACCGGTTCGAACCTGACCAACTGGAAAGAGATCGTCGCGGTCCGTTCCGGCCAGCCGGGCAACCACATCAACTACGGCGTGCGCGAGTTCGGCATGGCCGCGATCATGAACGGCGTCGCCCTGCATGGCGGCTACATCCCGTTCGGCGCGACCTTCCTGACCTTCTCGGACTACAGTCGCAACGCGCTGCGCATGGCCGCGCTGATGAAGCTGCGCTCGGTGTTCGTGTTCACCCACGACTCGATCGGCCTGGGCGAAGACGGCCCGACCCACCAGTCGGTCGAGCACGTTTCGTCGCTGCGCCTGATTCCTAACCTGGACAACTGGCGTCCATGCGACACCACCGAATCGATGGTGGCATGGGGCGCGGCAGTCCAGCGCAAGGATGGTCCGGCCACCCTGATCTTCTCGCGCCAGAACCTGCCGTTCGTCGAACGCAGCGCCGAGCAGGTCGCCAACATCGCGCGCGGCGGCTACGTGCTGCGCGACGCCGCCAACGCGAAAGTGATTTTGATCGCCACCGGTTCGGAAATCGAACTGGCGCTCAAGGCCGCCGCGGTGCTGGAAGCCGAAGGCACCGGCGTGCGCGTGGTGTCGATGCCGTCGACCGACGTGTTCGACCGCCAGGACGCGGCCTACAAGGCCAGCGTGTTGACGCGCGGCGTGCCGCGTGTCGCCATCGAAGCCGGCGTGACCGATTTTTGGTATAAATATGTTGGCCTGGAAGGCGCCGTGGTGGGTATCGACACCTTCGGCGAATCGGCCCCGGCGCCGGTGCTGTTCAAGCATTTCGGTTTCACCGTCGACAACGTGGTTGCCAAGGCCAAGCTGGTCCTGGCCGTTTAAGTCTGCCTGTAGCCGCGGACGCCGCCTGGCGTCCGCGCCTCGCCCTTCTTTTCTTTTAATCAGGAGTAGAGTATGACGATCAAAGTAGCAATCAACGGCTATGGCCGCATCGGCCGCAATGTGCTGCGCGCGTTCTATGAAGGCGGCAAAAAGCAGGACATCCAGATCGTGGCGATCAACGACCTGGGCGACGCCAAGTCGAACGCCCACCTGACCCGCTACGACACCGCGCACGGCAAGTTCCCGGGCACCGTGACCGTCGAAGGCGACAACATGATCGTCAACGGCGATCCGATCCGCGTGTTCGCGCAGCGCAACCCTGCCGAGATTCCATGGGGCGAGCTGGGCGTTGACGTCGTGCTCGAGTGCACCGGCTTCTTCACCACCAAGGAAAAGGCCTCGGCCCACCTGAAGGGCGGCGCCAAGAAAGTCATTATCTCGGCGCCAGGCGGCAAGGATGTCGACGCCACCATCGTATTCGGCGTCAACCAGGACGTGCTGAAGTCGAGCGACACCGTGATCTCGAACGCATCGTGCACCACCAACTGCCTGGCCCCGCTGGTCAAGCCGCTGAACGACGCGATCGGCATCGAAACCGGCCTGATGACCACCGTGCACGCCTACACCAACGACCAGGTGCTGTCGGACGTCATGCACGAAGACCTGCGCCGCGCCCGTTCGGCCACCATGAGCATGATCCCGACCAAGACCGGCGCTGCCGCCGCGGTCGGCCTGGTGCTGCCTGAGCTGAACGGCAAGCTGGACGGCTTCGCGATCCGCGTGCCGACCATCAACGTTTCGCTGGTCGACCTGACCTTCATCGCCAAGCGCGACACCACGGTGGACGAAGTCAACGAACTGATGAAGGCCGCCGCATCGAAGGGCGCGCTGGAAGGCATCCTGACGTACCAGACCGAGCCGCTGGTATCGATCGACTTCAACCACAACCCGGCCTCGTCGAACTTCGATTCGACCCTGACCAAGGTATCGGGCCGCCTGGTCAAGGTATCGTCGTGGTACGACAACGAGTGGGGTTTCTCGAACCGCATGCTCGACACCACCGTGGCGCTGATGAACGCGAAGTAAGGCAAGGCAGGAACAAAAAAACCGGCGCGTGCGCCGGTTTTTTTTATCCGCGCCGGGGGCGCATCGGCGCCTGCCGTGCCCCCGGGCCGTGCCTTATTTCCCTGCCTTGATCGCGGTCTCGTCGTCCTCGCGGAACCGCCGGTTGCCGCATTCTGCAGTCCACTTGCGCTGCGATTCGTTCAGGCGCTCCTGGACTGCCAGCAGATCCGCGTTGCGCTTGTTCCAGTCGACGTTGCGCGATCCGCGCTGTTCGACTTTTTTGTTGTAGTCGGCCACCGCGCGCTCGTAGGCGGCGATCGTTTCGGTCTGGTTGGCCAGCAGCTGGGGTTCGGCTGCCGTCAGCGCCGCCTGTTCGCGCTTGAGCGCCGTGCGGGCGCGGTCCGCGCCGTGGCGCATGTCCTTCACTTTGGCCTCGAATTCGGTCATGCGAGCGTTCCAGTCCCGCACGGCGATGCCGTGCGCGCGTATCTTGGCATCGGCCTCCTCGGCCGCTTTGCGGAATGGATCGACGTCAACCTTCGGGTCTGGGCTTGCCGCCTCGGGAGTCCTGGCCAGTTCGGAGCGTTCCTTGCTCATCTTTTCCTGGCTGCGCTCCAGCTCTGCCGCGCCGCGGTCGTTGCTGTCCTTGAGCGCCATGCAGGCGCGCAGTTCGTCCTTGCTCATCACGCGGTCGCCCGGGCCGCTGCGCTTGGCAGACGGCTCGCGCGCCGGTTTAGCCGCACTCTGCGCAAATGCGTGGGACACGCTCAGGGAAAGGACCAGTCCCGCGGTGATCGTGGCAATACTCTTCGTGTTTTTCATGGAATTCCTTATAGGACGTTTGCAATAGCTGCCGGACAGTACACGATTTCGGAGTTTCCTTCAATCCGCTTCTGACCGCCGCGCCGCAGTCCATAAAATAACAATGCCCGGTGATAATTCCCATCTAAATAGAGTAAAAATTGTTTCACAGCGCAGTCTCGTTGCCGCCAACCTCCACTATGGCGTTCCGCAGGTGAGTGAGTGCCAAGGGCACGCTATTTTATTATTGACCAGTTACTTTTGGGCAGGGATACTGGGCGGCAGATTGTGTTGCTGGGCAGTTAGAACTTTCGATTCACCTTGGTAAGAAGGACGGCAGATGGAAACTCAGGTTGAGGTGCGCAAGGCGGTGTGGAGCCGTTACTGGTCGCATGGGATTGCGCATTCATGCGGGGGTACGTACGGCAACCGCTACGACGGCGCCATCGGGCAGTTTTGGCGTGTCCATTTCGAAGCCCTGCCGGCCGGCGGGCGCGTGCTCGACATCGCTACCGGCAACGGCGCGGTACCGCGACTTATGCTTGACAGCGCAGCCGATACGGTCGCCTGCGACGCCGTCGATCTCGCCCAGCCAGAGCCGCAATGGATCGGCGAGCTGGCGCCGCAACAGCGCGCGCGGGTTCGTTTCCACGGACTGCAAGCGGCCGAATCCCTTCCTTTTCCAGACGCCAGTTTCGACCTGGTTACCAGCCAATACGGCCTCGAGTACACCGACCTGGAGCGCAGCGTTCCTGAAATCCGGCGCGTCCTGCGCGCGGGCGGCAAGGTATGCCTGCTTACCCATCACGCCGACTCCCAGCCAGTGCGCCTGGCGCTCACTGAACTGAGCCATCTTGAATGGTTGCTTGCTCCGTCAAGCTTACTCGAGACCGGGCAGGGCATGATCGAGCCGATGGCCCGCGCGGCAACGGATGCCGGGCGCGCCTCGCTGGCCACCGATGCCGGCGCCAACGCTCTGCGCGCGCGCTTCAACATGCTTCAGACCGAGGCGACGCGCCTTGCGGCGTCCAGTGGTTTCCCTGACCTCCTGGGTGAAGTGCGCGTGGCCCTTGCCGAAGTGCTCAACCTGGCCATCGGGCAGGGCGCCTCGGCCGCGGGGATCGCCTTTGCCTCGCTGGCCCAGGGCCTTGCCGACTCCCGGGTGCGCCTGGAGGAGTTGCGCGAATTCGCGCTGGACGACGCCGCTGCGCGACGTCTTGCAAGTGCCCTTGGCGGTGATCCGGACTCAGCAGTGCGGCCGATCGTCGACGACGGCAAGCTGATGGGATGGGGTATCGAAGTGGGCCCGCTGTAACTACTTGCCAACAAGAGTGTGACGGCGCGGGGTGCCGGCCCCTGCCATTGTGCGTGCCGCGATGACTTAGTTAATTTTGAAATAATCCAGGGCCGCGGCCGGTACCGTACCAAAGGTACCGTCCGGGATGACCGTCCCGTTTGCGCTCTTAATATGCTGACGCATTTATCGCACATTGCGCGCTGTTGCACACTTCACTCGGCACAGGACGCCGCCGGCGCGGGGCAAGATGGCCTGCGAATACGTCCAGCGTTTGCAGTGTTGCCATAATTAACTGTAGAAATATCAAAAAAATAAAATTGTCAAGGATTTGGGGCGCGGTTTTTTTTGGCGTGAGGCGACAAAAACGCAACAGTCCCGGGGCTTTTATCCTTGCGATTTGTCAACGCGTCGGGCAATATTGCCCCGTCGTTTTGTAAGATTTTTCCGACTTTCAACAGGCATACCGTTCGTCTGAACGCCTTCGGGCTGTGCAAGAGAACCCATGCCTGCAATGAGGGAATTGGCGCAGGACGCAAGCACTCAACTGGAGTCGACCCTGACGCGCATTGCGCGACTGGTGTTTCCGGGCAAAAGACCAATCAACGAGGAGATCTATGTTTAAGAAGTCCCAAGTCTGCACCGCCATTGCTCTGGCATTTGGTGGCAGCGTCGGCCTGATCGCAATGCCAGCAATGGCACAAGAGCAACTGCAGACGACCCCACAAGCACAAGCGAGCGCACCTGTCGCACGTGTCGAAGTCACCGGTACCCGCATTAAGCGTGCGGACGCCGAAGGCTCGTTGCCGGTAACCGTGATCAAGCGCGAAGAACTGGAAGCCTCCGGTTCGACCACCGTCGCTGAATTCATGCGTACCTCGACCTTCTCGTCGGCTGGTAACTTCCGCCCGCAATCGGGTAGCTCGGCTCAGTCGTTCGCCGGCATCGACCTGCGTGGCCTGGGTTCGGCCCGTACCCTGGTCCTGCTGGACGGCCGTCGCCTGCCGAAGGCACCAAACGTCGGCGATTCGGTCGACCTGAACACCGTTCCAATGGCAGCGGTTGAGCGCATCGAGATCCTGACCGACGGCGCGTCGGCAGTGTATGGCTCCGATGCAATCGGCGGCGTCGTGAACATCATCACCCGCAAGGACTTCGAAGGCATCGCCGGCGTTGTCGGCTACACCAAGCCAAGCAACGATGGCGGCGAGCGTCGCGAAGCGTCGGTGCTGGTTGGCGTGCAGGGCGAAAAAGGCCGCATCGTCATGGGCGCGTCGAAGACTGGCCGCGCCATGGTCTACACCCGCGACCGGCCATGGGGCCAGATCCCGGGCGTGAGCTCGTTCGGTAACAACTACCGTCTGCCAAGCGGCGCGTATCGTGCCATCGGCAACCTGCGCGGCGACCCGAACATCGGCTGTACCGATCCTAACTTCTACATCGCCGGCACGACCTGCTCGTACAACTTCAACGCTGTTGCAGCGGACGAAGCGCAGATCGACAGCCAGTCGTTCTTCGCCCGTGGCGAAACCCAGATCAACGATGACTGGAAAGGCTACGTCAACGCGTCGGTCACCAACACCAGCAGCTTCGGCCGCTACGCGCCGACCCCAGCCCAGCTGACGGTCGCCGCGAACACGCCGAACAACCCGACCGCAGCGCCGATCGTCGTGCGTCACCGTACCGCCGCAGCAGGCAACCGTGACACCAACACCGACAACTGGCTGTCGAACGTCGCCGCTGGCTTCCAGGGCAAGCTCGCCAACAACATCGACCTCGATGTTGGCGCTGCTTACACCCGTTCGATCTACAAGGAACTGGGCCGCAACTACATCGTGCGTCCGATCCTGGAACAGTACGTCAACGCCGGTACCTACGACCTGTACAACCCGAACGCCAATCCTGAAAGCGTGCTGAGCGCCATCAAGGCAACCATCGGCCGTGACAGCCTGTTCAAGCAGACCGACGTCTACGCGATCGCAACCTTCTACGACCTGTTCCAACTGCCTGGCGGCGGCGTCTCGATGCTGGCATCGGTGGAAAGCCGTGAAGAGAACTTCGCCGACATCTACGACTCGCTGTCGGAAGCTGGCGTGATCGAAGGTTCGGCTGGTAACTCGGCTGCAGGCAAGCGCCGCGTCAGCGGTGCTGCCGTCGAAATGGTGTTCCCAATCACCAAGACCCTGGAAGCCAGCGCTGCCGGTCGTTACGACAAGTACAGCGACTACGGCAACGACTTCTCGCCGAAAGTTGCACTGCGTTGGCAGCCACTGAAGAACCTGACCGTGCGCTCGTCGCTGGGTGAAGGTTTCCGTGCACCAAGCCTGCCACAACTGCACCAGAAGGAATCCTTCTCGGCTGAGTCGGTCTTTGACCCGGTCACCTGCCTGGCCTTCGGCGGCGGCACCGGCGGCAACCTGACCGCAGCGAACGATTGCAACCGCGGCAAGCTGGTCCAGATCGACAGCTACACCCTGGCCAACTCGTCGCTGATGTCGGAACAGTCGAAGCAGTTCTCGGTCGGCGCGGTGTGGGACGTAGTGCCAGCGATCAGCCTGAAAGCTGACTACGCGAAGATCAAGATCGAAGACCGTATCACCCTGATCGGTGCACAGGACCTGATCGATCGTTCGAACGGTTCCGATCCACGTGCGATCCCTGCCGGCCTGAGCGTCGTTCGTGCCGCCAACGGTGCGATCCAGCGCGTGCAGCAAGGTTACGCCAACGAAGGCACGCTGCAAGGCGAGTTCCTCGACGTGAGCGTTACCGGTCGCTGGAAGAACGCTTCGGTGGGCAACTTCGACCACGAACTGCGTTACTCCAACACGCTGAGCTACGACGACGACGGCAACGAACTGCGCGGCACCCTCGGTCTGCCGCACTACCGCGCCACCCTGACGAACAACTGGAAGCGCGGCGCGTTCGGCCTGTCGTACAACATCAACGTCACCGGCAAGAACATCGATGACGAAGACTTCGCAGTCGGCACCTACGTTACCCACGACATCCAGGGTTCCTGGACCTCGCCATGGGGCACGAAGCTGGTCGCAGGCGTGGTCAACGTCGGCGAGAAGATGCCTGAGCTGGTTGCTTACGCTGGTCGTAACTTCAACTTCAACTTGTACGACGGCTACGGCCGCCAGGCTTACGTTCGCCTTGAGCACAAGTTCTAACTCAACAGCTTCATAGTTGATTAGTAACGGAGGGGGTCTTGTACCCCCTCCTTTTTTTTGACTAAACGCACTGCACGGACGGCGTGCGTCGTTTAGGCTCGTCGCTATTTCCGTTTGTAAAGGTGATTGAATATGGACACGAGTTTTTCCCTCTCAGCTAAACTGGGCGCGCTCCTGCTCGCGGCCAGTATCGGACCGAACGCGTCCGCCGCCGCCGTCGCGGCCCCGTCCCAACCGCTGCCGGTCGAGGCTTTCTTCAAGAAGCCGGTGCTGGGCGCGCCAACGCTGTCGCCATCCGGTAAAACAATTGCGATGCTGGTATCGACCGGATCGGGCCGCATCGGCCTGGCAGTGGCCGACATCGCCACGCCGGGAAAATTCAAGGGTATCGCCCAGTTCCCGGACGCCGACATCCGCAGCGTCGCCTGGGTGAATGACAAGCGCCTGGTCTTCGACCTGACGGACCGGCAGGCCGCACTTGGCGTGCAGCTCGGCAGCGGCCTGTATTCGGTCAATGCCGATGGCAGCGACTTCATCTGGCTGATCGAGCGCACCGGCAATTACCGTGTCAGCGGCAATTCGGTGCGCCGTCCGCTGCCCGAACGTTACGTGTATATGGGGCCGCTTCACGACGGCACCGACGACGTGATGGTGCAGCGCTACATTCCAACCATGCAGGGGCTGCCGCCGGCGTCCATGATGATGCGCCTGAATACGCGCACCATGGGCACGCGCAGCATCTTCAACGAGTCGGTGCCTGATGGCGCCGTTCGCTGGCTGCTGGACCGCAACCACCAGCCGCGCGCGGTGATGACAACCGATGGCAAGCGGCAGGGCGCGATCCACTGGCGCGATCCGGGAAAGCCGGGCTGGACCGAACTGTATCGCTTCGACGCCAGCAATCCGGAGGGCACGATCGCCCCGGTCGCCATCGACCGCGACGGCCAGCTGTACGTCAGCGCCCCGAACCCGGAGGCACGGGACGGCACCTCGGCGTTGTTCCGTTACGACGTCAAGGCGCGCAAGCTGGAAGACAAACCCATGCTCAGCCTGCCGGGTTTCGATTTCAACGGCGGCATGCTGTTCGACTCGGCCAGTAAAGCGCTGCTCGGTGTGAGCTACATGCAGGAAACCGAAGGCGTGACGTGGTTCGATCCGAAAATGCGCGGTATGCAGGAAACGGTCGACAAGCTGCTGCCGTCGACCAACAACGATATTTCATGCAGCCGTTGCACCGAGGCGCGGCATGTGATCGTGACCGCCTCGTCGGATATCCAGGCCCCGGTGCATTTCCTGTTCGACAGCGAGACCAAAAAGCTGCAGCTGCTGGGCGCATCCCGTCCGTGGCTCGATTCGGGCGCGATGGCGACCCAGGACTTCCACCGCGTCAAGGCACGTGACGGTTTCGAGGTGCCGGTGTACGTGACCAAGCCGCGCGGCAAGGGCCCGTTCCCGACCGTGGTGCTGGTGCATGGCGGCCCGTTCGTGCGTGGTGTGGAATGGGGTTTCAACCCGGCCAACCAGTTCCTCGCTTCGCGCGGTTACCTCGTGGTGGAGCCAGAATTCCGCGGCAGCACCGGCTATGGCAGCAAGCTGTTCAAGGCCGGCTGGAAGCAGTGGGGCCTGGCGATGCAAGACGACATCACCGACGCGACGCGCTGGGCCATCGACCAGGGCCTGGCCGATCCAAAGCGGGTCGCCATTGCCGGCGCCAGCTATGGCGGCTATGCGACGATGATGGGGCTGGTCAAGGAGCCAGGCCTGTACCGCGCGGGCGTGAACTGGGTGGGCGTGACCGACATCGAAATGATGTACACGATCGGCTGGAGCGACTTCCTCGACGCCGACAATCCGTTCGTACGGTATGGCATGCCGCGCATGATTGGCGACCCCGACAAGGATGCCGCGCAGCTGACCGCCACCTCGCCGCTGAAGCAGGCGGCGCGCATCAGGCAGCCGGTGCTGATGGCCTATGGCGAGGAAGACTACCGCGTGCCGCTGCCGCACGGTACCAAAATGCGCGATGCGCTGCTTGCCGCCGGCAACAAGAATGTGGAGTGGATCCAGTACGCAGAGGAAGGCCACGGCTGGAACCTGGAGAAGAACAATGTCGACTTCTGGACCCGGGTCGAACGTTTCCTCGACAAGCACCTGAAATAAAGCGCCGCGGCGCTTCCCCCGCGCTGGCCGGCCCATGCCGGCCAGCCGTCCTGCGCTGCCGGCGCCATTGAAACGAATGGCGTCAGCGGCTCACCGGAACAGCTGCGCCCACAGTGCCAGCACTTTCTCCACGTGCGGCGCCACCCGCGCCGGGTCGACCCGCGCATTGTCCTTGCCCTGCAGCCGCTGCTGGTGCTGCAGCTTGCGCATCAGGCGGTAGGCGTCGCCCACTTCGCCGGCCAGCACCGGATCGATGATGCCGAGCTCGCCGCACAGGCGCAGCAGCGCGATGTTGCCGGTATTGAGCGTCAGCCCCGGATGCGCCGCCGCATGGCGCAGCACCATGTACTGCACCATGAACTCGATGTCGATCATGCCGCCGGCGTCGTGCTTCAGGTCGAACAGGGCGGTGCGGTTCGGATTGGCCTCGCGCATGCGCTTGCGCATCTTGAGCACCTCGTCCTTCAGCTCGTCCACCTTGGCGCTGCGGTCGAGCCGCAGCACGCTGTCGCGGATCGCTTCGAAGCGGGCACCGATGGCCGCATCGCCGGCGCAAAATCGCGCCCGCGTCAGCGCCTGGTGCTCCCACAGCCACGCAGACTTCGTCTGGTAGCGCTCGAACGCGGCCAGCGACGACACCAGCATGCCGCTGGCGCCATCCGGGCGCAGCGCGGTGTCGATGTCGAACAGGGTGCCGGCCGGCGTGGTGGCGGTCATCCACGTGATGAAGCGCTGCGCCAGCTTGGCGTAGTTGAACGGCGCTTCCTGGTCGTCGTCGTCGAACAGGAAGATCACGTCCAGGTCGGACACGTAGCCCAGCTCCTTGCCGCCGAGCTTGCCGTAGGCAATGACGGCAAATTTCGGCACTTCGCAATGGCGCGAGGCGATCGTCTCCCACACCGCCTGGATCGCGGCGGCGACGATGGTATCGGCCAGCAAGGACAGAAAATCGGCCAGGCGTTCGACCGTCAGCAGCCCGGCCAGGTCCTGCGCCAGCAGCCGGAACATGTAGGCGTGGTGGGCGTCGCGCAGCAGGTCCATCTGGCGTTCGGTATCGCCGGCCGCGATGCCGAGCTGCTCGCGCAGTTCGGCCGCCAGCGCGCGGTAGTCGGGCACCGCTTCGCGCGCATGGTCGTCCAGCAGTTCGTCCAGCAGCACCGGGTGCCCGGTGAGGAAGGTGGCGGCCCAGCCGCTGGCGTGCATCATGTCGACCACGCGCTTCAAGGTATGCGGATACTCGGTCAGCAGCGACAGGTAGGCCGAGCGGCGCGCGATGGCGTCGAAAAAGTCGAGCAGGCGCCCCAGGGTGGCGCCGGCGCTGCCGCTGCCCGCTTCGATGGCCGCGCCGGCCACCAGCGGCAGCGCGGCCGTCACCAGCGCCAGCATGCGGGTCCGGCTGGCGTCGGCCATAGCCTGCACGCGCGGGCTTTTCCAGGTGTTGACCAGGCGGCGGGCCGCCTGCGCCGGATCGTCGAAGCCCAGCGCGGTGAGCCGTGCTTCGACCGATTCGAGGCTTTCGAGGTCGATCTGTTCGTGCGCCGGCTCGGCCGCGTCGCCGTCGGTCTTGTCGCTGAAAATCTCGTCGAACTGGCCCGCCACGAACACCCGGTGCTCATCCAGGCGCGCCAGCAGGGTGGCCACGTCGGGCAGGCGCATCATGCGCGCCACCGCGGCCTGGTCTTCGTCGCGCGCGGGCAGGGTGTGGGTCTGGGCGTCGTCGAGGTACTGCAGGCGGTGCTCGAGGTTGCGCAGGAAGTTGTACGAGCCCAGCAGGCGCGCGACCGTATCGGGGCTCATCAGCTCCTTGTCGGCCAGCAGGCGCAAGGTGGCGCGGGTCGAGCGGTCGCGCAGCATGGCGTCGCGCCCGCCGCGGATCAGCTGGAACACTTGGGCCAGGAATTCGATCTCGCGGATCCCGCCGCGCCCCAGCTTGACGTTGTTGCTGCGGTCCGGGTGCAGCCGCTCCTGGCGGTTCACCTCGGCGCGGATCTGGGCGTGCATGTTGCGGATCGCGTCGATCACGCCGAAGTCGAGGTAGCGCCGGTACACGAACGGGCGCACGATCGCGTCGAGCGCGTCGATGTCTTCCTGCGCCCCGGTCACCGCGCGCGCCTTGACCCAGGCGTAGCGCTCCCATTCGCGGCCCTGCACGATCAGGTATTCCTCGACCATGTTCAGGCTGGCCACCAGCGGCCCGGAAGCCCCGTTCGGGCGCAGCGCCATGTCGACCCGGAACGTGAAGCCGTCCTCGATCACCTCCGAGATGGCCGCGATCAGCTTCTTGCCCAGGCGGTTGAAGAATTCGTGGTTCGACAGCTGGCGCTGCTCCGCCGTCGCCGGCGCGGTGTCGCCGTCTTCCGGATACACGAAGATCAGGTCGATGTCGGACGAGACGTTCAGCTCGCCGCCGCCTTGCTTGCCCATCGCCAGCACGATCATTTCCTGCGGCCGTCCTGAATCGCGGCCGATCGGCATGCCGTGGCTCGCGGTCATCTCGTCCATCAGCGCCGCCAGGTGGGTGCGGATGGCGAAGTCGGCCAGCCCGGTCGTCGTTTCGACCACTTCGGCAAGGTCGGCGTGGCCTTCCAGGTCGCGCTGGATCAGCCCGCAGATGAGCAGGTTGCGCAGGCGCCGCATCGCGCGCGGCAGCGGGATCCCGGCCGCCAGTTCGGTCGCCAAAGCCTGGCCCAGGTCGAGCCTGGACAGCGGCTGGGCGGTGATTTCCGCGAGCCTGGTCGTGCGCGCCGGATCGGCCGCGACCCAGCGTTGGTAGAAGCGCGATTCGGACACGAGGGAAGGGTTGCTCATAGGAATGTAAGGAAGAGTTAAAGTGCGGCGGTGGAGGGGCCGCTATGGGGTAGAATTGGGCCGCGCACCTGTACAGGACAGGTCGATGGTAAGGTAGGCAACGGCATTGATGCAAGCGCTCTCTTATTCACCAGATAAACCCCGGCGAGCCCTTTTATTAGCATATTGATGCAGAACCGCGAAAACGAGACCGCTCCAGCGCACGTACCGATCGCGGAACGCTGGCGCAGCCTCCGCGCGGCTTACCGCGTGGCCAACCTGGCCAGCCATCATGTCCTGGGGTTCGCCGTCAAGGCGGTCGCGCTGGTGTACTTCGCGTTCGTGATCGTGTTCCTGTTCCTGCGCTACGCCATCCTCCCCAACATTGACTATTACAAGGGCGACATCGAACGCGCCGCCAGCCGCGCGCTCGGCAGCCAGGTCGCGATCGCCCGCATCTATGCGTCGTGGCGCGGCCTGCGCCCGAACCTGTTCCTCGGCGACGTCACCCTGCGCGACGCCCAGGGCCGCACCGTGCTGGCGCTGCCAAGCGTCTCGGCGACGCTGTCGTGGTGGAGCGTGCCGGCCGCCGAGGTGCGCTTCCAGTCGCTGGAAATCATCCGCCCCGAGCTCGACGTGCGCCGCACCGCCGACGGCAAGCTGTATGTCGCCGGTGTTTTGCTGGCCGAAGGGCCGGGCGACACCGACAGCGGCGACTGGGCCTTCAAGCAGCGCCAGATCGTGATCCGCGAAGGGCGCATCAACTGGACCGACGAGAAGCGCGGCGCGCCCACGCTCGCGCTCACGGACGTCAACATGCTGCTGGCGAACCGCTGGACCGAGCACCGTTTCGGGCTGCGCGCCACGCCGCCGGCCAGCCTGGCGCAGCCGGTCGACATCCGCGCCGCTTTCTCGCATCCGCGCTTCGCCCGCCGCATCGCCGATCCGCGCCAGTGGAAGGGCGAGCTGTATGCCGACGTGCGCCAGACCGACCTGGCCGCCTGGAGCCCCTACATCGACTATCCGTTCCCGGTCAGCCAGGGCAAGGGTTCGGTGCGCGCGTGGCTGACCCTCGACCACGCGCGGATGGAGGGATTTACCGCCGACGTCGGCCTGGTCGACGTCCACGCGCGCCTGCGCAAGGCGCTGCCGCCGCTGGAGCTGAAACGCGTCAGCGGCCGCATATCGGCCCGCGAGACCATCCCGCGCGGCGGCGTCGAGGGCAAGCCGACCTTCGGCCTGCACGGCCACAGCGCCAGCCTGACCGGTTTCTCGGTCGAAACCGGCGGCGGGCTGGTCATGCCGGCCACCACCATCATGGAAACGTTCACTCCCGCCAGCAAGGGGCAGCCGGAGACAGTGCGGGTCAGCGCCCGTTCGCTCGACCTGGCCACGCTGGCGGCGCTGGGCACGCAGCTGCCGCTGACCCCGACCCAGCGCGCGATGCTGGCCGACTTCGGCCTGCGCGGGCGGGTCGAGAACCTGTCGGCCCAGTGGCAGGGCCAGTACCCGGCCATTTCCAGCTACCGCATCAAGGCGCGCATGGCCGGCCTCGGGATGAAGGCCCAGGCCGCGCGCCTGGCACGGGGAAAAATCGCCGCGGCGCCGGCGATTCCCGGCTTCGACAACCTGACCGGCACCATCGACGCCACCGACAAGGGCGGCGCCATCACCGTGGACTCGGCCGGCACCGTGCTGCAGCTGCCGGCCTGGTTTGCCGACCCCGCGATGCGCTTCGACCGGCTCGACATGAAGGCGCGCTGGTCGTTCGAGGCCCAGGACCGGCTGCGGGTCGAACTGGACAACATGGAATTCGTGCAGGGCGGGCTGAAAGGCTCGCTGTCGGGCACCCACGTGCGGCCGCTGGCGGGCGTGCCGGGCATGGCGCTGGGCACGGTCGACCTCAAGGGCAGGCTGGACGGTTTCGAACTGAACCGGATCGGCGACTACCTGCCGCTGCAAACCCCGCCGAACCTGCGCGCCTGGCTGGTCGGCGCGCTTGAAGGCGGCACCGCCGATGACGTCAGCCTGACGCTGCGCGGCGAACTGTCGCAGTTTCCGTTCCGCGCCGCCAGCGCCGCCGAGCGCGGGCGCGGCGAGTTTCGCGTGGCTGGCCGAATCGCCGACGGCAAGCTCAATTATTCGCCTTCCCTGCGCGCGCCGGATGGGGTGACGCCGCTGTGGCCGCAGGCCGAGCGCGTCAACGGCAGCTTCCTGTTCGACCGGACCCGGATGGAAATCAAGGCTGATACCGCGGCCACCCTCGGCGTCGGGCTGGCCAACGTCAAGGCGGTGGTGGCCGACCTGGGCTCGCCCGACAAGCTGCTGGAAATCGAGGGCAGCGCCGCGGCCCCGTTGCAGGAATTCCTGCGCTACGTGGGCGCGAGTCCTGTGGCTGGCTGGATCGGCCACTTCACCGACGATACCCGCGCTACCGGCAATGCGAAGCTGGGCCTGAAATTGCAGCTGCCGCTGGCGCGCCTGCCCGAGACCAGGGTGCAGGGCAGCCTGCAACTGATCAACAATGACGTGGTGCTGTTCAACGACCTGCCGCCGGTGCTGGCGGCCAACGGCAAGATCGATTTCCACGAACGCGGTTTCAGCCTGAACGGCGTCGGCGGCAGTTTCGTCGGCGGCCCGCTGGGGCTGGCGGGCGGTACCCAGCGCGACGGCGCCATCGCGGTCCGGATGGCCGGCACGGTGTCGGCCGAGGGCGTGCGCAAGACCTTCCCGTCGCCCGCCATGCAGCGCCTGTCCAACCACCTGTCGGGCAGCACACGCTACACCGGCGCGGTCGAGGTGCGCGAGCGCAAGGTGCAGGTCACCGTCGACTCGACCATGGCGGGCCTCGGGCTGGACTTCCCGGCGCCGCTGAAAAAAGCCGAAGCCGACCCGCTGCCGCTGCGCTTTACGTTGGCCGGCGCGCCAGGCGGCGAGGGCGGCATCGCGCGCGACGACTTGCGCATTTCGCTGGGCAACGCGATCGCGGCGCGCTACGAGCGCCAGAGGCAGGGCAAGGAAGCGTGGCGCGTGCTGCGCGGCGGCATCGGCGTCAACACGCCGGCGCCCGAGCCCGACAGCGGCGTGATGATCAACGTGAACGTGAAATCGCTCAACGTCGACCAGTGGATCGCGGTGAGCAACAGCATCGCCGGGCCAAAGGGCGAGCGCGACGCGCCGGCCGCGGCGACGGGCGCGCTCAACCTGTCGAGCTACATCATGCCGGACGTGATGGCCGCGCGCGCCAACGAACTGATCATTGGCGACCGCAAGCTGGCCGAAGTCGTGGTCGGCGCTTCGCGCCAGGACGAGACCTGGCAGGCCAGCATCGATTCGCGCCAGGTATCGGGCCACGTCACATGGGCCGAGTCGCCGACCGGGCAGGGCCTGGGCAAGGTCACCGCGCGCCTCGCCTCGCTGGTGATTCCGGAATCGGCCGCCGAAGAGGTAAAGAGCCTGCTCGAAGCGGACCGCGGCGCCGCCGCCACCATCCCGGGCCTGGACATCGTGGCCGAGCGGTTTGAACTGTTCAACAAGCAGCTGGGCAGGCTCGACCTGCAGGCCAGCAATGTCAAGGCGCTAGCCGGGCGCGAATGGCGGGTCAACCGGCTCACCCTGACCAACCCGGATGGCCGCCTGAACGGTACCGGCAAGTGGCTGACCAAAGACGGCAAGAGCAGCACCAGCATGAACTTCACGATGGACATCGCCGACGCCGGCAAGCTGCTCGACCGCTTCGGCTTCCCCGAGACGCTGCGCCGCGGCAAGGGCACGATGAGCGGCGACATCGCCTGGAACGGCCTGCCATACTCGCTCGACATCCCGACCCTGTCGGGCCAGCTCAAGCTCGAGATCGCGGCCGGCCAGTTCCTGAAGCAGGACCCGGGCGCGGCCAAGCTGCTCGGCGTGCTCAGCCTGCAGGCGCTGCCCCGTTTGCTCAAGCTCGACTTCAAGGACGTGTTCTCGGAAGGCCTGGCGTTCGACGGCATTACCGCCGACGCCATCATCAACAAGGGCCTGTTGCGAACGGATAACCTGAAGATGTGGGGCGTGGCCGCCACCATACTGATGGACGGCACCGCCGATATTGCAAACGAGTCGACCAATCTCCATGTGGTCGTGATTCCCGAGTTTAACCTTGGTACCGGGCCGCTGGTATACGCGCTGGCGGTCAATCCTGTGGTCGGGATCGGCAGTTTCCTGGCCCAGCTTTTCCTGCGCGCACCGATGATGAAGGCGCTGACCTACGAGATGCAGATTACCGGTCCGTGGAAGGCGCCCGTCGTCAAACGGCTGGGCGCGCCGAAGCCGGCCGTACCAAAGGCCCCACCAAAGACGGAGAAAAAATGACGACGACGGTTGCTGCAGTGCAGATGGTGTCCACGCCCCACGTGTCCGAGAATATCGCGACCGCGCGCCGCCTGGTGCTTGAGGCCGCCGCGCGCGGCGCCACCCTGGTGACCTTGCCGGAATACTGGCCCATCATGGGCATGCTTGATGCCGACAAGGTATCGCACGCGGAACAGCCAGGCAATGGGCCGATCCAGGACTTCATGGCCGAGACCGCGCGCGAGCACGGCATCTGGCTGATCGGCGGCACCTTGCCGCTGGTGTCGCAGGACGCGGCCAAAGTGATGAACACCACGCTGGTGTACGGGCCCGACGGCAAGCCGGTCAGCCGTTACGACAAGATCCACCTGTTCGGCTTTACCAAAGGCAGCGAATCGTACGACGAGGCGCGCACCATCGTGCCGGGCGCGTCGGTTGGCACCTTCGAGGCGCCGTTCGGCCGGGTCGGCCTGTCGGTCTGCTACGACCTGCGCTTCCCCGAACTGTACCGCGCGATGGGCGAATGCGCGCTGATCGTGGTCCCGGCCGCCTTCACCCACACTACCGGCATGGCGCACTGGGAAGTGCTGCTGCGCGCGCGCGCCATCGAGAACCAGTGCTACGTGCTGGCGTCGGCCCAGGGCGGCACCCACGCCAATGGGCGGCGCACCTTTGGCCACAGCATGCTGGTCGACCCGTGGGGCGAGGTGAAAGCCCTGCTGCAGGAGGGCGAGGGCGTCATCAGCGGCGAGATCGATCCGGCCTTCCTGGCCAGCGTCCGCGAAAGCTTGCCAGCACTCAAGCATCGAAGGATGTGACGGCGATGCAAAAAACCTGCTTGTGGCACAATGACCGCTACTTAAGCGAAAGACCCGCACAATGAAACCATTCGAACCGAATCTCTCCTCCCTGGCTGTCGCGCGCGACGTGCTGCTGACGCCGTTCGGGCTGGACGAAGCCAAGATCCTGACGACCCTGGGCACCATGTTCACGCACAAGGTCGATTACGCCGACCTGTACTTCCAGTTCACCAAGAGCGAAGGCTGGAGCCTGGAAGAAGGCATCGTCAAGACCGGCAGTTTCTCGATCGACCAGGGCGTCGGCGTGCGCGCCATTTCGGGCGACAAGACCGCGTTCTCGTACTCCGATGAAATCTCGGAAAGCGCGCTGCTGGACGCCGCGGCCGCGACGCGCACGATCGCGCGCGTGGGCTCGGGCAAGATCAAGGTCGCCGGCGGCATGACCCAGCAGGGCGGCCGATCGCTGTACCTGCCGAACGACCCGCTGGCCTCGCTCGACGCGACCGCCAAGGTCAAGCTGCTCGAGCGCGTTGAGAAGATGGCGCGCGCCAAGGATCCGCGCGTGGTGCAGGTGATGGCAGGCCTGGCCGGCGAATACGACGTGGTGCTGGTTGCGCGCAGCGACGGCGTGCTGGCGGCCGATATCCGTCCGCTGGTGCGCGTGTCGGTGACCGTGATCGTTGAGCAGAACGGCCGCCGCGAGACCGGTTCGTCCGGCGGCGGCGGGCGCTACGATTACGCCTACTTCACCGATGCGGTGCTCGATACCTACGCGACCGAAGCGGTCAAGTCGGCCCTCGTCAACCTCGACGCGCGTCCGGCGCCGGCAGGCCCGATGACCATCGTGCTTGGCCCTGGCTGGCCTGGCGTGCTGCTGCACGAAGCGATCGGCCATGGCCTCGAAGGCGACTTCAACCGCAAGGGCTCGTCGACGTTCTCGGGCCGTATCGGCGAGCGCGTGGCCGCCAAGGGCGTCACCGTGGTCGACGACGGCACGCTGGCCGACCGCCGCGGCTCGCTGAACATGGACGACGAAGGCAACCCGACCCAGTGCACCACGCTGATCGAGGACGGCATTTTGAAGGGCTATATCCAGGACACGATGAACGCGCGCCTGATGAAGATGCCGATCACCGGCAACGCGCGGCGCGAATCGTTCGCGCACCTGCCGATGCCGCGCATGACCAACACCTACATGCTTGCAGGCGACAAGGACCCGGAAGAAATCCTGGCGTCGGTCAAGAACGGTTTGTACGCGGTGAACTTCGGCGGCGGCCAGGTCGATATTACGAACGGCAAGTTCGTGTTCTCGGCCAGCGAGGCCTACATGATCGAAAACGGCAAGGTCACCTATCCGGTGAAGGGCGCGACCCTGATCGGCAACGGTCCGGACGTGCTGAACCGCGTATCGATGATCGGCAACGACATGCGTCTCGATGCCGGCGTTGGCGTATGCGGCAAGGAAGGCCAGAGCGTGCCGGTGGGCGTCGGCCAGCCGACCTTGCGCATTGAAGAAGTGACGGTCGGCGGCACCGCTTAAGTTCCGCCGCGCCGCTGCATGGCGGAATGCCCACATTCCGTCATGCCCAACTTAGAACCGATACCTCACCCCCGCCGTAAAGAACCGTCCGATCGCACCTTGCGCATCGAGCGGGTTGTACGCCTGCGCGCCGTAGGTCAGCGGATCGAGCGGCGCGATCTGGTCGAACAGGTTCTGCACCGAACCGAACACTTCCAGCTTCGGCATCGCCATCCACCGCACCGTCAGGTCCACCGTGGTGAACGACGGCAGCTCGCAGCCGGTCGGTGCATCGTCGCCGTTGGCGAAGTGGCTGGCGCATCCTTCAGGATCGTCCTTGAAGAACGTGTTCTTGATGTTGCCACGGAAGTTGACGTTGGCCGACACCTTCCACACCTCGCGCTCCCATGACAGCCGGAAGTTGACCCGGTCGTCGGGCGTGCCGATGCAGTTGGTGACGTCGCAGTTGCCGTGGGTGCCGGCGAAGTCGCGCGACGTGCCGTCCTGCTCGGTGCGCAGCCACTTGAACAGGTGGGTCCACTTGGCGTCCAGCACGAAGCCGCTGACCTGCCCGACAGTGAAGCCCTGGCGGAATTCCACGTCCACGCCGCGTACCTCGCTTTGCGCAGAATTCACGTAGCTGGCCAGCACCGCCGTAATCGCGCCCGGATCGCCCGGAATGCCAGGGTCGGCCGTGCTCGGATCGCGCGCCACCCGCCCGCCGGCAATCGCGGCGTCGATCTGTTCCTGGTTGATTTCGTTTTTGCGCTTGATCTCCCATACGTCGATCGCAATGTTGGTGCGCGGGTAGGGATCCCAGATGACGCCGAGGTTGATCGTGCGCGCCCGCTCCGGGCTCAGGTCCGGGTTGGGCGAGGTGATGATCGCCACGCTGGCCGGGTCGCAGGCCGATTCGACGCCGAGGCCGCAGCGCAGCGGGTCGGTGGCGGTGGAGAACGCCGCCAGCCCGCCCACGCCGTTCTCGGCGGTGCTTGGCGCGCGGAAGCCGCGCGCATAGGTGCCGCGCGCCGCGAAGGTCTTCATCGGCGACCATTTGAAGCCGAACTTGGGCGTGTACGAGTCGCCCGCGTCGCTGTAATTGTCGGCCCGCAGCGCTCCCGACAGTTCGAGGGTCTTGTGCACCGGCGCCAGCACCTCGGCGTACAGCGCGGCGACATTGCGGGCCCCGTCGTACGCCGAATAGCCAAGGCCGATGATGTTGCCGATTTCGGTGCCCGAGGTCGGTTCCAGCGTGGCTTCCTCGCGCCGGAACTCGCCGCCCACGGCCACGCCGATCGGCCCGCCCGCCAGCTGGCCGAAGTCGCGTGTGCCCTTCAGGTCGACCTGGGCCACCCGCGTCTTGGCGTCGTTCGAGATCGTCGGTGACAGCGCGGCGTACACGGCGGGCGAGTTCAGCCCGGCGTTTTCGGCGATGCGCCAGACTGTGCCAGGCGGCAGCGCCCGGTAGGCGGGATTCTGCGCGGCGGCGGCCATGTTGCCCAGGGTCGGGTTCAGCAGCGCGAAGGTCACGTCGCGCTGGAGGAAGCCGGTGCGCTCGTTGGATACTTCGTTTTGCGAGAACAGCAGGCCCGTATCGACTTCCCATCCGGCGACCTGGCCTTTCGCGCCCGCGACGAAGCGGATGAAGTCGGACTCGATGGCGCTGGTGCGCGGACCGACGTCGGCGGCCAGGTAGCGCAGGCGCGCCACCGACCCGAAGTAGGGGTTGTCGGGATGGGCAGCGCCAAGCGCGACCGCAGCGTTGCTCACCGGCCCGCCAGGGAAGCCGACGTTGGCGTTGACGCCCGACGGCGTGGTGGACGAGTCCGATTCGCTGCGGTACAGGTTCAGTTCGCTGTAAGCCTGCCATGCCGGGTTGATCTGCATGGT
The DNA here is from genome assembly GCA_036402435.1 of Telluria sp. GTDB lineage: Bacteria > Pseudomonadota > Gammaproteobacteria > Burkholderiales > Burkholderiaceae_D > Telluria_A. The sequence continues at coordinate 21,750 of DASWSX010000056.1, forward strand.
CCCGCGCGCGAAGAAGTTAATCCGCTCCTGGCTGGGCTGGATCTGGTTGTACACCAGCGTGCTGTCGATCAGGCAGCCGCCGAGCGGGTCGCCTTGCGGGTGGCTGGTGAAGTTGGAGCAGGCCGCAGCGGGGAAGAAGCGGGTGAAGCCGGTCGCTGGCGACAGGTTGCCGCGGTTATGGTATTCCAGCGTGGCGGGATTGCGCACGTTGCCGTTGATGGCGCTGCCGGCCAGGTTGGTGTCGATGATGGCGCCGGTGCCGCCCAGCGCCTGCTGCGCGCTGTAGCCCCAGTTACGCAGGTCGACCCGGCCGATGTGCCCGCGGTCGGCGCGGTCGCGCAGCCAGATTTCGTCGCGCTTGCCGTATTCAAGGCTCATCAGCAGGTTGAAGCGGTCGTTGTCGATGTCGCCGAAGCCATGCGCGACCGCGACCACGGTGTCGTTGCCGTCGCCTTCCCTGGACTGGCCGTGGCTGGCGCGCGCGCTGGTGCCGACGAAGTCGCGCCGCAGGATCACGTTGACCACGCCGGCGATCGCGTCCGAGCCATACAGCGACGAGGCGCCGGTCTTGAGCACCTCGACCCGCTCGATCGCTTCGGAGGGGATGATGTTCAGGTCGGCGAACATCTTCTGGCCATCGTCGGCCAGGCCGTAGGGCGCCACGCGGCGCCCGTTGATCAGTACCAGGGTCGATGCGGCGCCCAGCCCGCGCAGCGAGATACCCGAGGCGCCGGCCGCAAAGCCGCTGCCAAAGCTCATCGGCACCGAGCCCTGGTTGTCCACGGCCAGCGTCTGCAGCAGTTCGGCGACCGTGGTCTTGCCTGAACGCTCGATGTCGGCCCGGTTCAGGGTCAGCACGGAGGACGAGGTTTCCGCTTCGGCGCGCCGGATCAGGGTGCCGGTGACCTCGACGCGCGCGATGGGGCCGGCAGGCTCGGCCACTTGCGCTTGCGCGGGGAAAGCCAGTGCCGCGAGGCCGAGGGCGCCGCCGCCGGCAAACAGGGGGCGCAATAATCGGGACAGAACAGTTTCTTTCATTTGTAGCTCCAGGGAACGGATGAGTGACCCCTGTCCCGATTGTTGTGTTCGCCTAGATTGATCCAAGTCAATAAATCCGAGGAGAAACATGCAAAGTCATTGATCGGCAGCACGGCCGGGCAGGGGGCCAGGTGCACCGAGTTTTGCATTCGCCAAGGCGCTGCGGCTGACGCGCATCAAAGGCGGCGGCCTTAGCGGCGCAAGTGTGGGAAGGCCGCAACCGCGTGGCCAATTAAGTGGCGCGCATCCGGCGGGAGGTAAAACGGCGTCCCGCGCCTGCCTGCGCGGCAGCGGGGAAAAGGCTTGCCAATCCTTACGCAATCGGTTTATAGTCGTTCACAACCCAACGGGATCTGACATGCGCTACATTACTTTCTTTACCGGCCGCTTTTACTTTAGCCATTCCAGCCTTCAGGCGGTGGAGTAGCGGCAGGTTCACGTAGCAACAACGAGATCCCAGCAAATTCTAAAACCGCCAGCGATGGCGGTTTTTTTTTATTCGAACTTTTTTGAGAACACGGAGAACACCATGCCACGCACCGACGACTTGCGCATCCGCGAAATGAAGGAACTGGTACCGCCGGCGCACCTGATCCGCGAGTTTCCGTGCACCGGCATCGCCGAGCAGACGGCGGCCAGCGCGCGCGTGGCGCTGCACCGTATCCTGCACGGGCAGGATGACCGCCTGATGGTGGTGATCGGGCCCTGCTCGATCCACGACACCAGGGCGGCAATGGAATACGCGCGCCGCCTCGCCGGCGAGCGCGACCGCTTCAAGGGCGAGCTGGAAATCGTGATGCGCGTGTATTTCGAAAAGCCGCGCACCACGGTCGGCTGGAAGGGTTTGATTAACGACCCGTACATGGACAACAGCTTCCGCATCAACGACGGCCTGCGCATGGCGCGCGAACTGCTGCGCGACATCAACGAACTGGGCCTGTCGGCCGGCACCGAGTTCCTCGACGTGATCAGCCCGCAGTACATCGCCGACCTGGTCAGCTGGGGCGCAATCGGCGCCCGCACCACCGAGTCGCAGGTGCACCGCGAACTGGCCTCCGGTTTGTCGTGCCCGGTGGGATTCAAGAACGGCACCGACGGCAATATCAAGATTGCGGTGGAGGCGATCAAGGCCGCATCGCAGCCGCATCACTTCCTGTCGGTGACCAAGGGCGGCCACTCGGCCATCGTGTCGACCAACGGGAACGAGGATTGCCACATCATCCTGCGCGGTGGCAAGACGCCGAACTACGATGCGGCCAGCGTGCACGAGGCTTGCCAGCAGATTGCCGCCCAGGGCCTCGCCTCGCGCCTGATGATCGACGCCTCGCATGCAAACAGCTCGAAGAAGCCGGAGAACCAGGTGCCGGTGTGCGAGTCGATCGCGCAGCAGGTCGCTGGCGGCGACGACCGCATTGTCGGGGTGATGGTGGAGTCGCACCTGGTGGCGGGGCGCCAGGACCTGGTGCCGGGCAGGGAGCTGGTGTACGGGCAGTCGGTGACGGATGGCTGCATCGACTGGGACAGCAGTGTGAAAGTCCTGGAAGGACTGGCGCAGGCAGTGCGCCAGCGCCGGATCCGCCAGGACGGTTAAGCGTATCAGAAGGTGTAGCTCGCCCGCATGAACAGCGCCCGGCCGACGGGGTCGGTGTAGCGCGGGTCATACCCTTTCTGGAACAAGGTTCCCTGGTTCGAGAACGGCGGGTCTTCATCCAGCAGGTTCTTCACGCCGAGCGTCAGCGTCAATCCCCGGTAGCCGGTGTAGCTGCCCGAAATATTCCACAGGCTGTACGCCTCGGCCTTGTTGAAGAACGCCGGATCGACGAAGTTCTGGTCATCGTACGAAGACTTGTACGTGTTGGCCAGCAGCGCGCTCCAGTTGCCCGCCGCCCAGCCAAGGGTCAGCGTGTGCTGCCAGCGGAACACCGCGCCCATGTCGGCGTAGCGCCCGACGTTCTGGATGAACTCGCCGTTGCGTTCGTTCTGGTACTCGTAGCTGTGCACCCACGTGCCTTCCATGCCCAGCGTGAAGTTACCCATCGCGCCGCGCAGCACCCGCGCATTGACGCTGAGGTCGATGCCGTCCGTTTTCACTTCACCCAGGTTGTTGAGGAAGTTCTCGATCGCGAACGGCGAGCCATCGGGATTACGCAGGAACAGGGCGCGGTAGCGTTCGAAGTTGCCGAAGATCGTCTGCTCCGGCAGCGCCGCGATCTTGTCCTTGAGCCGGATGCGCCAGTAGTCGGCGGCAATGGTCACCTCGCGCATCGGTTCGATCACCAGTCCGGCGGAATAGGTGCGCGACTTTTCCGGCCGCAGGTTCGGATTGCCGCCCTGTAGCTTGAACTGCTGCAGGTCGCAGTCGCGCAGCGGGTTGGCGCCCGGCTGCGGCACCCCGCCAGGGCACAGGATCGGATCGTCGTACGAGTCGTTGGTGTCGTTGCGCGACGGCGGCGCGTTCTTTTCGAACAGGGTAGGGGCGCGGAAGCCGGTGCTTGCCGAGCCGCGCAGCAGCAGCTGGCGCATCGGCTGGTAGCGCACGGCGAGTTTCGGATTGGTGGTGTTGCCGACGTCGTTGTAGCGGTCGTAACGGACCGCGAACTGCACATCCAGATCCTTGACGAACGGCACCGACACCTCGCCGAACAGCGCCTGGATATTGCGCGAGCCGCTCTTCGGCAGCGAACCCGACAGGCCCGAGCTCGACGCCTGCGACGCGATCGCCTGGTTGACGTTGAAGTCGGCCTCCTCGCGGCGCAGCTCGAGGCCGGCGGCCACGGCCAGCTGGCCGCCGGCCATCGCCATCAGTTCGCGGCTGCCCTTGATGTCGAACGCCGTGTTTTTGACCTTGGCGTTCTGCACCTCGCCGCGCAGCGCGGTGCTGGCCAGGTAAGCCTGCCCGGCCGTGTCCTGCAGCCCGAACGGATTCAGGACGCCGCTGGCGACGCCGGCCGCAAACGAGGCGTCCTGCACGTAGCCGCCGACGAAATCTTCGCTCGACTTGCTGACCGAGTAGGCCAGGCCGGTCTTGTAGTCCCAGCCCGCCGCCAGGCCTTCGAGCGCCAGCACGGCGCGGTCGGCCTGGCCTTTCGAGTCGATCTCGCGCTGGCCCGCTTCGATCGGGCGCCAGTTGACCGACAGCGGGGCGCCGGACAGGCCCGGCATGGCGGGCACGCCGCCGGCATTGCCGGGATAGTAGCGGCTGGTGATCGGAAGGATCAGCCCGGTTTGCGGCGGCGGCGCGGTGCGCGACGTGACGTCGTTTTCCGAGTGCAGGTATTCGAAGCTGGCGACGTGGTCGCCCATCACCTTTAGCGATGCCTTGGCGTACAGCGCCTTCTGTTCCTGCGCCGGCAGGTTGTCGATCAGCTGGGTGTAGTCCTGGCGGCAGATGGCGCCCTGCGCCACCGAGTTGGGCGGCAGGCAGCCGGTGGCGGCGCCCGGATTGCCCGCGACCCCGGAGACCGGATCGAAGTAGTTGCCCGGGAACGTAGTGCCGCTGGTGACGGACAGGCCGCGCGACGCCACGATGCCGGTGCGCGAGAAGTCGCGCTGCTGCGAGGTCAGCACTTCCTGCTTGTGCCAGTCGATGACGCCGAACACGTTAAAGCCGTCGGCATCGAGGTTGCCGAAGCCGGTCGACAGGTTGACGCGCTCCTCGTCGGCGCCGGCCTTGCGCGGGCGCACCGCCTCCGCGGTAATGGTGGTGTTCGTGACCGAGCGCTTGGTGATGAAGTTGATGACGCCGCCGATGGCGTCGGTGCCGTAGATCGCGGAGGCGCCGTCGCGCAGCACTTCGACGCGGTCGAGTGCGGAAATGGGGATCATGTTCAGGTCGACGCTGGCGGTGTCGTACGGGTGGTTGGCGATGCGCCGGCCGTTGAGCAGCACCAGGGTCTTGTCGCCGCCCAGGCCGCGCAGGTCGGCGCTGGCCTGGCCGCCGGTCGGCAGGCCGCTGGTATTGCCGCCCACGACGTTGCCGCTGCCCATGCTGGTCTGGTTCGAGGCAATCCGCGACAGCGCTTCCTGGGCCGTGGTCAGGCCCTGCTTGACGAAGTCTTCCGCCTTGATGATCGACAGCGGGGTGGCGGTCTCGGCTTGTATGCGCTTGATCGACGAACCGGTGATCTCCACGCGCGGCATCGGCTGGTCCTGGACTTGCTGGGCAAGTGCTGGCGCGGCGACGAAGCCGGCCGCGAAGATCGTTTTCAGCGAAGCCGACAGTACTGTTTGTTTCATCATTGCTTTTGCTCCCGAGGGTAAAAAACATGAATCGAATAAACCGCAACAGGCATCTAAGCAGTGCGCCGGAAACAGTGTCAATAATGAAAGCGGGAGTTTTGCGTAAAGCCGACACAAGCATCGCGCACGCAGCGTGTATCCCGCCAAAATATGCATGCGCCATTAGTTTCCAGACGAAAAAAAACGCCCCGGAGGGCGTTTTTCCTTGCTGCTGTGGAGCGTGTCGATTACATCTTGACGCGCAGGCCCACGTAGTAGCGGCGGCCGATCGGGTCGTAGGTACCCGCGTCGGTCTCGGCACCGGTGGTGCTGCCCGGGATGCCGCTGATGATTGCCGGCGCCTTGGTGTTGAAGGCGTTGTCGACGCCGACGTAGAGGTCCACTTCCTTGCGCAGGTTGTAGGTCAGCTGGAAGTCGTTGTAGACCTTTTCCTTGATCTTGATCGCACCAGGGGCCAGGTCGAAGTCGGCCAGGAACACGTTATCGAGCGACGATTCGCCGATGTAGGTGGTGTTCGAGCTCAGGTTGAACTTGCCCCACTTGTAGCCCAGCGACAGCGACGCCTTGTTCTTGGCAGCGCCGACTTCGCCGTCCCATGGATTGCTCTCGACGCCTGGCAGCGGGATGTTGTAGCCGTCAAGCAGGTGGGTCCATGCCAGGCGGGCGTTCAGGCGGCCTGGGCCAACCTTGTCTGCCCATGCCGCGGTCACGTCCACGCCTTCGGTACCCAGGCCGCCGCTGTTCGATACGGCGGTGTCCACGAACTCGAGCGAACCGGCGCTGTTGGAGCCGATTGCTGCCGGACGGCGGGTGATGAAGTCGCAGAACGACGTGTTGCCACCGCCGTAGCAGCTGCTCAGCGCATAGCTGCGCGGGGTGCTGACGATAGCGTCTTCGATGTCGATCTTGAAGTAGTCAGCCGTGAAGGTGAACTTGCTCAGCATCGGGATCGAACGTGGGGTGACGACGACGCCGACGGTGGTCGAACGGCCTTCTTCGGCGCCCAGTTCAGGGTTGCCGCGGTTGTAGCCGCTGACGCCCTGGACATCCGACTGGTTCAGCGTGAACTTGCCGTTCGCGGCGATGTTCGCCATCACGCCTGGCGCTGCGCGGCATGCGTCCGCACGTGCGCCTGGGCTGGTTGCCGTCACACCTTCGCATGGGTCCTGCACTTGCGGGTAATCCTGGCTAGGTGGCGAGTACAGTTCGTTGATGTTCGGCGCACGGGTCGACAGGGCGCGCGTGGCGCGGAACTTGACGTCCGCAACCGGCGACCATTCGAAACCGCCGTTCCAGCTGGTGGTGTTGCCGACGGTCGAGTAGTCACCGACGCGGACCGCACCCAGGAAGCTCAGGTTCTTGGCGAAAGCCACGTCCTTCAGGAGTGGAACGCGCGCTTCGACGAAGGCTTCCTTGACGGAGAATTCGCCTTCGGTTGGCGGGGTTGCGTTACCGGCGTTCAGGCCAGCCTGGGTCAGTGCATCAGGCGTGCTGCTCGAGAATTCCTTGCGCCACTCGTAGCCTGCCGCCACGCCCAGCGCGCCAGCTGGAAGCTGGAACGGTTCGCCGCTGATGGTGCCGCCCAGGATTTTCTGGGTGGTCTTGGTTTCGAGCGAGCCTGGTGCGCTGACGTACTTCAGGGCAGCTGGCGAAATCGTGTCGAAGCCGAAGATGCTGATCGGCGCGCAACCCTGCAGGCGGGCGATTTCGTCCGCGCACATTGGGGTGCCATCGGCAGAAGGCACCGCCGACAGGGCGTTACGGAAGTTCAGGACATTGACCTGGCCGCCCGAATGCTGGGCTTCCTTGGTCGAACCGTACACGCCGTACACTTCGTAGTTCCAGTCCTTGACGGTACCCTTCACGCCCGAGGCGACGCGGAAGGTGTCGCGCTCGGCGGTGCTGCCGCGGTTACCGACTTCGGAGATGCGGCGGGTGAACGAATAGTCGCGCAGGCCGTCGCCATCGGTGTCGGTGGAGCGGTCGTACAGGTATTGCGGAACCAGCGGGTTGCGCACGGCCAGGCCGCTGACCATCGTTTCGGCGGGAACCCGGGCATTCGACGGGAAGATGTCCTGCGACGACAAGGCGAACGGCTCAAGCTTGGTCGACACGCTGGTCGAAGCGTAGTTACCTTCGAAGAAGGCGCTGTGGTTTTCGCCCAGCGCCAGGTTGCCGCTGGTGGCGAAGTTATAGCGCTCGGTTGGCACGGCGATCGTGCGGAATTCCGAACGGTTGTAGCCGGTTGGCGCCTGGGTTGCGCTGCCGTTGGTCGAGGTCGGGATCGGATTGCCGGCCGCGTCATAGGTGTAGGTGGTGGCGGTTTTGCCGCTGCCGTACGTGAAATAACCCTGGGGAGCAAAGCCCGAGAAATACGGGCGGCGTGGCTTGAACAGGTCGTCGGCATTGCCGGTCAGGGCGCCTTCGGAGTACTGGTCGACGGCCGAGATGTCACGGTCTTTCGAGAACACCGCGCCCTGGCGCGAGTAGCCGAAGTGACCCATGATGTTGCTGGCGCCGTCGGCGCTGCTGGTGCCGAAGGTCAGGGACAGCTTGCGCTTGGCGTCGTCGCCTTGCTCGCTGCCGCCGATCGATGCATCAGCCAGCAAGCCGTTGAAGTTCTTCTTCAGGATAACGTTGACCACGCCGGCAACCGCGTCCGAACCGTAGGTCGCCGAAGCGCCGCCGGTGAGCAGCTCAACGCGCTCGATGAAGTCGGTCGGGATGGTGTTCAGGTCAACTGCTGCCGAACCTGGCAGGCCGGAAACGACACGGCGGCCATTGATCAGCACCAGGGTACGGTCGATGCCGAGGTTGCGCAGGTCGACGGTGGCCACGCCAGCGCTGGCGGTCGAGAAGTTCGAATTGGTGCGGCTGATTGCCGGCGTACCCATGGTTGGGTTCTCAAGCAGCAGTTCCTGCAGGTTGGTCGCGCCGGACTGGGCGATGTCGGCCGAGCTCAGTACCTGCATCGGGGACGGCGATTCCGCGTTCGGCGACGAAATACGCGAACCGGTCACGGTGACCTTCTGGATTTCAGGCGTTGCAGTCTGCGCGAACGCGGCCGACATGCCGAGGGTGACGCCACCCAGGCAGATCAGGCGGATCGAACGGGATAATGCTTTTTCCAACATAGTATTGTTACTCCCTTGTTAAATTCATTGGTGTTGCAGCTCTTTTCACAGCGCGCGGCGTGTTGACGCGCAACCGTCGAAAAGATGGTTCAGTTAACGAACGGCCTTATCAAATCACTGTGGATAGGGTGTGTCAATGTAGAAAGTTTGTCGTTACGCCAGAAAATACAACGCTTTGACGGTTTGACCGAGTGGCAAAACTTTATTTTGCTGCGTCGCAGCATGGTCGCTTGCCACAACTTGCAACATTTCGTTCTTAAAACTACGTCTTCGTGCGCACAACGCGGTGTCAAGGCTGTTACTTTTGTTGCGCTGCAATAAATTGTCGAAAAGTTGGCTAGACATACCCACGGGGCGGCTCGATTTGTGGCTTTTCTGAGGTAAATACCCTGATGGGGCTGTAAATATATTGCTGTGCGGGACCCGCATTCAGGAGGGCCGATGGACTGGTTTTGCTGCCTGGACCCGCCAACGCGGCGCACCATTTCTTTGCTGGATTGACAGCCTGGGGGCGGAAATGAGGATGCGCGACTGCGCCTGACGGCTTTTATGCGTTATCGTTACGCCTTTTTCTACGGTGCAAGCCCGCGCGCCAAAACCGGCAGACAACCATGTTAGCTTTCATCCTGCGCCGCCTCTGGCAAATGCTGCCCACCATGGCCGGCGTCGTCCTGCTCGTATTCCTGCTGTTTAACTGGGTTGGCGGCGACCCGGCGTACATTTTGGCCGGCAAGATGTCCGACGCCGAGGCGATCGCCAACATCCGGCGCCAGCTCGGCGTCGACCAGCCGTACCATGTGCAGCTGTGGATCTTCGTCAAGCAGATCCTGACCTTCGACTTCGGCAATTCGTGGGCGACCGGCGAGAGCGTGGCAAACATCATGGCGACGCGGCTGGGGCCATCGCTGACGGTGCTGATCCCGCTGACGATCCTTGAAACCGTATTCGGCATCGCGCTGGCGCTGGCAATCGCCTTCGTGCGCGGCTCGCTGACCGACCGCGCGGTGATGGTCGCCTGCACGGTGGGCATGTCGGTCAGCATCCTGGTCTACATCATCGTGTTCCAATACGGCCTGGCCTACAAGCTCGGGCTGTTCCCGGTGCAGGGCTGGGGCGCCAGCCTGGGCGAGAACCTGCTGCGCTACGCGCCGCTGCCGATCCTGATCGGCCTTGCGGTGTCGATCGCGCCGACCCTGCGCCTGTACCGCAGCTTCGTGCTCGACGAAGCAGGGCAGGACTACGTGCGCACCGCGCGCGCCAAGGGCCTGCCCGAGCGCCGGGTCATGTGGGTGCACGTGCTGCGCAACGCCGCGATCCCGATCATCACGCATGTGATGGCCAACCTGCCGGCGCTGCTGATCGGCGCGTTCCTGCTCGAGCGCTTCTTCGGCATCCCCGGCATCGGGCGCGAAGTGATCCTCGCGGTCGAGCGCAGCGACTTCCCGGTGATTAAAGCGATTACCGTCTACGTCGCCGCCGCCACCATGATCTTCAACCTGCTGACCGACCTGCTGTACCAGGCTGTCGATCCGCGCGTTCAACTTAAGTAGAGCATGACGAACCATCCCGTCTCTCCCGGACTCTGGGCACTCGCATGGCGCCGCCTTCGCGCCGACCGTGTCGCAATGGTGGCGCTGGCCGTCGTCGCGCTGTTCCTGGCCATGCTGGCGCTTTCTTCGGCCGGCCTGCTTGCCGCCGACTGGGAAAAGGAAGTGGGCGTCAATTACGCGCCGCCGTCGTTCATCGGGGCGCAGGAATCGTTCCTGGCCGGTGCCGCCGGTCAGGAAGAAGGGCCGCCCCCGCCGAACGCGTTCGACCCGCTGGCCGCAGACATCGCGCAGCTGCGCGCGCAGGCCGGCGCCGCGCTGGCGCCCGAGCCGCGCCGCGAGACGCTGCCGTTCGGCGCGGACAAGTGGGGCCATGACGTCATCAAGAAAACCATCAAGGGCGGCGAGACGTCGATTGTCGTCGGGCTGGTTGCCGCGCTGCTGGCGGTGTCGCTGGGGACCCTGTTCGGCGCGCTGTCAGGCTACTTCGGCGGCGTGGTGGACGATGTGTTCAACTGGTTCTACAGCATTTTCACGTCGATCCCGTCGATCCTGATGATCCTCACCGTCGCCGCCGTACTCCAGCAGCGCGGCGTGATGACGATCGTGCTGATCCTCGGCCTGACCGGCTGGACCGGCCCATACCGCCTGATGCGTGCCGAGTACATGAAGCACAAGGCGCGCGAGTACGTGATGGCGGCTGACGCCATCGGCGCTTCGCACATGCGCAAGATGTTCTCGCATATCTTCCCGAATGTCAGCCACGTGGCGCTGGTGCAGATGTCGATCCTGGTGGTCGGCTTCATCAAGGCCGAAGTGATCCTGTCGTTCCTCGGGTTTGGCGTGCCGGTCGGCGTGGTCTCATGGGGCAGCATGCTCAACGAAGCGCAGAACGAACTCATTCTCGGGAAGTGGTGGCAGCTGACGGCGGCGGCAACCGCGATGGCGCTGCTGGTCACGGCGTTCTCGCTATTTACCGATGCGCTGCGCGATGCGCTCGACCCGAAACTGAAATAGGCGGCCGACATGACAGACAAAGACATGCTGCTCTCGGTCCGCGACCTGCGCGTGCGGTTCCGCGTCGATAAGCAGGCCACATTCGAGGCGGTCAAGGGCATCTCGTTCGACGTACCGCGCAACTGCACGGTGGCGCTGGTGGGCGAATCGGGCAGCGGCAAGTCCGTCAGCTCGCTGGCCGTCATGGGCCTGCTGCCGGCCGGGACCACGCTGATCGACCCGCAGTCCACGATGCTGTTCGACGGCCGCGACCTGCTCGCGATGCCTGGCGACGAGCGGCGCGCGCTGTGCGGGAAAGACATCTCGATGATCTTCCAGGAGCCGATGTCGTCGCTGAACCCGGTGTTCACGGCCGGCTTCCAGATCGGCGAGGTGCTGCGCCGGCACATGGGCATGAACGCGCGCCAGGCGCGGGCGCGCACGCTCGAACTGCTCGATGAAGTCGGCATTCCCGACCCATCCGGCAAGATCGATGCGTACCCGAGCCAGATGTCGGGCGGCCAGCAGCAGCGCGTGATGATCGCGATGGCGATTGCGTGCGAGCCCAAGCTGCTGATCGCGGACGAGCCGACCACCGCCCTCGACGTAACGATCCAGAAGCAGATCATCGAACTGATCGCCAGCCTGCAGCGCAAGCATGCGATGTCGGTGCTGTTCATTACCCACGACCTCGGGCTGGTTGGCGAAATCGCCGACCGCGTGATCGTTATGCGCCATGGCGAAGTGCGCGAGGAGGGGGATGCGCGCCAGGTGCTTGAGGATCCACGCGACGCCTACACGCGCGCGCTGCTGCACTGCCGGCCGAAGCTGAACGAGCGGCCGATCCGGCTGCCGGTCATCGACGACTACATCAGCGGCCAGGCGGCGCCGGACGTCAAGGCGCCGCAGCGCATGCGCGGCTACGTGGAGGGCGACGAGAGCCTGCTGGTGGTGAACAACCTGTCGAAGAGCTTCTGGCTGCGCGAGGGCCTGTTCGGCAAGCGCGAGTTCAAGGCCGTCAAGGATGTGTCGTTCACTCTCCCGCGCGGCAAGACGCTCGGTGTTGTCGGAGAATCCGGATCGGGCAAGACGACGGTCGGGCTGACGCTCCTGCGGCTGCACAAGGCGACCGGCGGCACGGCGATGTTCGAGGGCCGCGACCTGCTCTCGATGAGCGCGCGCGACTACATGGCGTACAAACGGCGGATCCAGATCATCTTCCAGAATCCGTATGCGTCGCTGAACCCGCGCTTCACCGTCGGGCAGATCCTGCTGGAGCCGATGCGGATCCATGCAATCGGTGCGAATGACAGCGAGCGCACGGCGCAGGCGATGCAGCTGCTGGACCGGGTCGGCCTGCCGGCGCAGGCGTTCCACCGTTATCCGCACGAGTTCTCGGGCGGCCAGCGGCAGCGCATTGCGATCGCGCGCTGCCTGACCATGAAGCCGGAGATCCTGGTGTGCGACGAGTCGGTGTCGGCGCTGGATGTGTCGGTGCAGGCGCAGGTGCTGAACCTGCTGCAGGATTTGCAGGACGAATTCGGGATGAGTTACATCTTCATCTCACATGATCTGTCGGTGGTGAAATACATGTCGGACCAGGTGATGGTGATGCACCAGGGCAGCGTGGTAGAGCTGGCCAATTCGGATGAGTTGTACCGGAATCCGCAACATGAGTACACCAGGACCTTGCTAAGCGCGATTCCGAGAGGGGTGTAGCGTGACCCTTCCGTCGCCTGGGTCTAATTCGGTCTATACCAGACTATCCAAGTCTAATTTGGTCTGAAACTGAAAGGCGGTAGTCTAAAAGGAGCGTAAATTCGGGTGCGAAGTCTAATTCGATCTGGTTTGATGAAGCAAAAGTCTAAAGCGGTCCATATTGGATTTCTCCGGTCCAGGCTTTAGACGAATTTAGATTGGACGCCCGGACGATCCATGAAAATTCAACCCTCTCTCCTGGATCGCTGCTAAAGTTCCTACCCGCGCCTTTAAAAGGGGGGGGGCAACAATGAATAATCTCCAGATTAAGAATGTGATGGCCTTTGTTCCGGCCGAGGATTTTCAGTTAAGCAGCAAGTTCTATGAAGATATCGGCTTCACCAAAGCCATCGCTACGGACAAATCGGCCCAATTTGTCATGCAGAATTATGGCTTTTGGCTGCAGGATTACTATGTTGATACATGGGCGGCGAACACTATGTTATGTCTGTATGTGGAAGACGTCCATGCGTGGGCCCTGCATCTGGACACCCTCGATCTGGTTAACCGCTACGGCGGTGTGGCCAAGGTTCTCTCTGCTCCACATGCACAGGAGGGCGGGGTCATGATGCAATTTTGCGATCCCGCTGGCGTGTTGTGGCACGTGCGCGAGATGACCTAAAGCGTCCCGATTTCACGCTCTGCTGAACGTGCGGTACTGGCACCAGGCAATGGGAAGACAAAAACTGCGCGGCTGCCTGAAAAACACACCGCCTCCCAGCGGTGTGATGCCATCATCCAGTAAATCGATCGGCAACAATGCGTGCTCTGCGGACGGCTACAAAAATCCGGTATATCACCGATTTCCTTTGCTAGGCATATACTGCATTATCATCGAATGCGGCGCAGCGCCGTTGGCGGTCGGCCTGTTTGCCAGATATGCGCGCCCGGATAGATCGCCTTTCAGGTAGCCGTTAAGGAAGTTAAGGATATACCTGGCTCCAAGGCTATAGGCGGACGAAACTTCTTCAGAGGAATATTCCTTGTATTCGGCGGGGTCGTCCAAACGAATGTACGCGGAGCCGAAATGTACGTGCTCCATTGGGTACATCGTGAGCAGATACACGTCCGCGTTGATCATGCGGCTGATGAAGCTACCGCTCATATCTTCCTTAATCCGGATATTGGTTTCCATCGATGCGGGACCTTGAGCAAGGAACAACAATGGCGTTTTAAGTTGTTCGGGTACCGCGTACTTGGCTTGCTCCATAATCCGGTTGTGATAGCGGACCGCGCCATCAATGCACACCAGCGCCTTGATGCGCCCGTCCTGGGTGGCGGCGAGAACGTTGCTCAGCCCACCCCAGCTGAATCCTGCCGCTGCCACACGCGTCATATCGGCCTGCGGCAACGTCCGTGCATAGTCGATGAGGAAGCGGATATCGGCAGCCTGGAGCTCTGCATGCAGCAGATCTAGCTTGATCGAACGTCCCGTCAGGCCAACGGCCGGAGCGGCGATCACAATATAGCCATGGCTTGCCAGGAATTCAGCGATATCCGCATTTTCGAATGCCGTGTTGTTGACACTCGCTGCGTAAATCACCACTGGAAACTTACCGGCTTTCGGGACAGCGTCCCGCACTGCCCACATGGCCTTGCGCCGCTCGGACTCGACCTGGCCGTTGCGTTTTCCATCGGTGACCATGTCCAGCCAGGCATTTACCCTCCGCGTTTGCTCCTTTGGCGAGCGTTCGAAGTCGGCTTCCCATCCAACCAGTTGCAGGTACTCGTCGAACTTGATGCTCTGGCCGCCCTTTTCCGATGGATACCAGATTACGGTTTGAATTGGGCGGCCTCGATTTTCCACTTTAGAAAATACGTTTGCTAGAACACCCCGCTGCGGAGTAAACGACCGCGTGCGATCATACTGCTTGACATAACGAACACCGACGCCATGAACGCCGGGCTCGTTGGAGAATTTAAAAAGGCCTTCAGCGCGTGTTGCGGTGCAGGTCCAGAAAAACAAAAAGAATAGAATGACGCGCATGCAAAGTCCTCAAAAGGAAAAAAGAGTGTAATAACCGCTGGCCTCCGACAGTAGCATTTTTGATAGCAAAAAGCCCGTGTTTTCGATAAGCTGCGACGGCGACTGTTTTAGTTCGCGAATGAGCGCACGCGAAGCCTTTTTGTTTAAATGCGATCAGAAAACGAATACATCGGGGTTCATTGTTCGATTTAGTGGGATCTGCCGAAGGCGGACGAAATATCTATAGCGGAGTGCTTGGTACTGAAAACAAAACGCCTGTATCGTTGCGAAAATCCCGGCATGCTCCAGTATGGCGACGACGCTCAGCTGAACGTTATTCCCCTCGCCAAGCGCGGCGCAGCCAATCTCATCCGCCAGAATAAATCAGTGCTTCCTTAGCCGCGCCCTGGTGCGCGGTCGTGCTGAGTGCGCTTTAGTTGAAAATTCATCGCGGCGCCGGTTGGCATCGCTTTTTTCGGCTAACATAAACAGATGCCCGACCTCATCGTCCTCCTGCAAACGTACGGCGTCCTTCTCGTCTTTGCCATCGTGTTGGTCGAGCAGGCCGGCATGCCCATTCCTGCCTTTCCGATTCTTGTCGTTGCCGGCGCGTTGTCGGTGGACGGCGGCGTTCACTGGCCTGCGGCAGTCGCTGTCGCAGTCGTCGCCTGCCTCATCACCGACCTGTTCTGGTTCCGTGCCGGGCGCTTCTACGGCAAGCGCATCCTCAACCTGCTGTGCAGGATTTCCCTGTCGCCCGACTACTGCGTCAGCCAGACCGAGGACAAGTTCCGCCGTTTCGGTCCGAAGTCGCTGGTCGTCTCCAAGTTCATCCCCGGCTTTAACGTCATCGCCGCGCCAATGTCCGGTGCGCTCGGCGTGCCGACGCCACGGTTCCTTGCCTTCAGCATCACCGGCAGCCTGCTGTGGAGCGGGACCGGCGTTGCGCTGGGCGCCGCCTTCCACGAAAGTGTCGACCAGTTGCTGCGCGTGCTGGGCGAAATGGGCACGACGTCGGCGCTGGTCCTGCTGGCATTGCTGGCGCTGTTCATCACGTATAAGTACGTCGAGCGCCGCCGCTTCATGCAGGGCGTGCAGATCGAGCGCATCGGCATTGGCGAACTGGTCAGCCTGATGGAGCAGGGGCACGACCCCGTCATCATCGATGCGCGCAGCGCCACCGCGCGCCAGATCGAGCAGGCAATCCCGGGCGCCATCATCTTCAACGACTGCGAGCCCGGCACCCTGATGTCCACGCTGGACAAGGATCGCCACATCGTCGTTTATTGCAGCTGTCCCAACGACGTCACGGCGGCGCAGGTAGCGAAGCAATTCATGTCCAATGGTTTTCACCGCGCCCGCCCTCTGCGCGGCGGCCTGGAATCGTGGAACGTTCATCATGGCCAACTAGCCGAGGACATGGCGGAGGCAGCCGAAGCCGGGGCGTCATTCAGGTAGGAAGACTACGCGACCCTGCACGGCGTCACCCACATTCGGTATGCAACGATCCGCAACAGACGCTGTACTAAAACTACAAAGAATGCTTGCGTTTCTCGCTTGTCATCCATTAAGCTTTGGAAGTTCGCATTCGATTCCAAGCTATGACAGTCCAGCAACAATCCTCGCTGCTTTCTCCCGCCCGCCCGGCAACCTATGCCGACGGGCCGCGCCTGCTCGCCGACGTCGGCGGCACCAATGCGCGGTTCGCGCTGGAGATTGCTCCGGGACGTGTCGAGCTGATCGACGTACTTGCATGCAAATCGCATCCGACGCTGGCCGACGCGTTGCGCGCCTACCTGGCCTCGCCAGAAGTGGCAGCGGCCGGCTTCGGCAAGATCCGCCACGCCGCCATCGCGATTGCGAACCCGATCACCGGCGACTTCGTGCGAATGACCAATCATCACTGGGAATTCTCGATCGAGGCGATGCGTCTCGACTGCGGTTTCGAGACGCTGCTGGTGGTCAATGACTTTACTGCGCTGGCGCGAGCCGTCCCGCACCTTGCCGACTCGCAAAAACACCAGGTCGGCACCGGCACGGTGCGTGCGGGCAGTCCGATCGGGCTGTTGGGCGCGGGCACCGGCCTTGGCGTGTCGGGCCTGATCCCGACCGGCGACAGCTGGACCGCGCTGCTGAGCGAGGGCGGCCATGTGACTTTCTCGCCAGCCAATGAAACCGAGGTTGCGATCCTCCAGTTCGCCTGGCGCGAGTTCGAGCATGTATCGGCCGAGCGGCTGATGTCGGGCGACGGCCTGGAACTGATCTACCGGGCGCTGGCACACCACACCAGCGAGCCGGACGAAAAGCTGTCGGCGGCGGACATTTCGCGCCGCGCCCTGGCCGGCGACTGCGTACTGTGCAGCCAGGTCATCGACACGTTCTGCGGCATGCTCGGTACCGTCGCGGGCAACCTGGCAGTGACGCTGGGCGCGCAGGGCGGTATTTATATCGGCGGGGGCATCGTGCCACGCTTGGGCCAGCGCTTCAACCAGTCGCCGTTCCGCAAGCGCTTCGAGCAAAAGGGGCGCTTCGTCAATTACCTGGCGCAGGTGCCGACGTTTGTCATTACCGCCGAGTATCCGGCCTTCCTCGGCGTGTCCACTATCTTGTCGGAAAAGCTTGGCGCCTGAAGCCAGTTGGCGCGCGGCATGCCGGCCTTTTGTCCGCTTGCGCGTTTTATCAGGTACAATTGGGCCCAGTTGAAGGAAACGATGTCAATCGTTCATGTAGTGCGCACCCCGGAGCCTGCCTCCCTGCCGCTGCGGCGAACCAGCGTTTCACTTGTAGAATCAACGGCTTATAGCCAGATGGGCGAGTCCAGCTCTCGCCACGGCAATATTCCGCCCGCGCATATCAGCCCGGGCGACGGAATCCAGTTTTAACGTATCTTCTCCTGCCGGCGCGTTAACGCGACGGCCGCTGTCATTCGTTGACTGGTGTGGTCTGACACTGCCTGCCATAGAATTTTTAGCCCGATCCGCTTACGACATCTATGAATACTGATGAGGCCAAGATAGTCCTCGAAACCGCCTTGCTGTGCGCACGCGAGCCGATGTCGATCCATTCGATGAAAAAGCTGTTCGTCGATGTCGACGATAACGGCAAGGCGCTGGGCGCTGGCGTCGGCGCCGACACCATCAAGCTGCTGCTGGAAGAGCTGCGCCACGACTGGCAGGACCGCGGTATCGAAGTGGTGGGCCTGGCCAGCGGCTGGCGCTTCCAGAGCCGGCCGGACATGAAGCAGTACCTTGACCGGCTGAACCCGGAGAAGCCGCAGAAGTATTCGCGGGCCACGCTGGAAACGCTGGCCATCATCGCCTACCGTCAGCCGGTCACGCGCGGCGACATCGAAGAGATCCGCGGCGTCGCGGTCAACTCGCAGACGATCAAGATGCTGGAAGACCGCGGCTGGGTCGACGTGATCGGCTACCGCGAAGTGATCGGCCGTCCGGCCTTGCTGGGCACGACGAAACAGTTTTTGGATGACCTGGGCCTGAATGCGCTGTCCCAGCTGCCGGCGTTGCAGCAAATCAGCGACATGCCGGGCAACTCCGCGATCGAAGAACTCGAAGCGGCGCTGCAGGAAAATTTTGAAAAAGCTGCGGCCGATACGGCCGCCGCCAACGACGATGGTGCAGGCAGCAGCGACGCGCAGGAAATTCCTGAAGCGGTCCTTGAGGAAGCCGGCGCCGATACTTCACCTGTTGAAGTCCTCATTCCCGACCCTGCGCCAGAATCAACGGTGGACGCTGCGCCAGGTCAGCACGACCAAGAAACGACTAATGAACCCAACTGATACTCCAGAGATTCCTGCCGGCGCCACGCCAGCTTCTTCCGACGCACCGGCCAAGCCGAAGCGCCGTACCAAGGCCCAGATCGAGGCCGATGCTGCAGCGGGCGTCGCGGCGCCAAAGGCCAAGCGTGCACCGAAGAAGGCAGCTCCAGTAGCCGAGGGCGATGCGCCTGCGGCCGACGCGGTGCCGAAAGCGGCACGCAAGCCGCGCGCCCCGAAGGCCGACGCAGTGGAAGCCGCAGCGCAAGCCGCTGCCCCTGCCGCCGAAGGCGAGGCAGCGCCGCGCGAAGAGCGCGGACCGCGTCCTCCGCGTGGCCCACGCCAGATGCGCGAACTGCGCAACCAGCGCGAAGCACGCAAGCCGCGCGTCGAAGCTGAAGTGCCGGCAGCACCGGCAGCCGTTGAAGCAGGCGCGGAACAAACCGCGCGTCCCGAGCGCGCCGAACGCGGCGAGCGTCCGGACCGCGGCCCTCGCCCGAAGAAGAACAAGAAGGGCAATCCAGGCCTTCAGCATCACAAGAAGCCGCGCCAGAACGACGCCGATGCGGCGTTCTCGTACGTGACCTCGGATGCGTACGACACCGAAGGCGGCCGTTCGCAGCCAGCCAAGGTGGTGCGCCGCGACCTGACCTCGGACGACGACGCGCCGAAGCTGCACAAGGTGCTGGCTGAAGCCGGCCTCGGTTCGCGCCGCGACATGGAAGACCTGATCGTCGCCGGCCGCGTGTCGGTCAACGGCGAGCCGGCCCACATCGGCCAGCGCATCCTGCCGACCGATGCGGTGCGCATCAACGGCAAGCTGATTCAGCGCAAGGTCAGCAACAAGCCGCCGCGCGTGCTGGTGTACCACAAGCCGGCCGGCGAAATCGTCAGCCACGACGATCCGGAAGGCCGTCCATCGGTATTCGACCGCCTGCCGACCATGAAGGCCGGCAAGTGGCTGGCCGTGGGCCGCCTTGACTTCAACACCGAAGGCCTGCTGCTGTTTACGACCTCGGGCGACCTGGCCAACCGGCTGATGCACCCGCGTTACAACATCGACCGCGAGTACGCGGTGCGCACGCTGGGCGAGCTGGAAGAAGGCATGCGCCAGAAGCTGCTCGCCGGCGTCGAGCTGGAAGACGGCCTGGCGTCGTTCACCAAGATCGCCGATGGCGGCGGTGAAGGCATCAACAAGTGGTACCGCGTGGTGATCGGCGAAGGCCGCAACCGCGAAGTGCGCCGCATGTTCGAAGCGGTCGGCCTGACCGTGTCGCGCCTGATCCGTACCCGCTACGGCATCATGTCGCTGCCGACCGGCTTGAAGCGCGGCCGTTGGGAAGAGCTGGAGGAGAACACCGTGCGTGACCTGTTGTCGGCGTTCGGCGTCGAGAAAAAGGCTGGCGCGGTCGAGCAGCGCGGTCCGCGCGCGCAAGCGCGTCCGGGCGAGCCGAAGGCACGTGAGCCGCGCGAGGCGCGCGAAGGCCGTGATGAGGACAGCCGCAACAACGGCAACCGCATCGACCGTGAGGACGCCAACCGCAATGCGGATCCATTCCCGAAGCAGCAGCGCAGCGGCCGTCCAGGCGGCGCGCCGCGCGGCCAGGGCCAGGGTTTTGCCAAGGGCTCGGGCTTCGGCCAGGGTCAAGGGCAGGGCGGCGGCCAAGGTGCCGGTGGTCAGGGTGGCCGCGGCCAGGGTGCTGGCGGCCAGGGTGGCCGTGGCAAGCCGGCGGGCGCTGGTGCAGGTGCAGGTTCGGGGC
>DASWSX010000057.1:0-11867 GCA_036402435.1 Telluria sp.
GACCACCTGCAGCGTGTCCGAATCGATCTTGTGCGACAGCGACTTCGCCATGCCGGTGACACCGTTGCCGTTGCGGATCTCCAGCAGCGCTTTTTCCGAAGCGACGATTGCCGGCAGCACTGCCAGCTGGTCGCGAGGTACCGGCAGCGGCTCCGGCGCTTCGACGGGACCGGCGACCGGGTCGGCAGGAATGCGGTGCAGCTCGAACATGCCGTTAGCCAGCTGCCGCACTTCCGTGGTGGCCCAGCAGGTCGGCCGGGGCAAGGCGCTGGCGGCCGAGGTCGTCGACAACCAGCATGCCGCCGTTGGCCATCAGGTGCGGCGGCGCCTGGTAGACCCCGTTGGCGCTGTCGTAGCGCAAGTCGAGCATCTCCTGGCTCAGTTCGGCGCCAGCCTGGACCACCGGGCGCTGGCACAGCGACCAGCGGGTGTCGACGCTGCGCTGGTTCTCGCCCTGGCGCGCGGCCAGCGAAGGCGCAAGATGCACCAGCGGGTCATAGAACTGGATGATGTCCTGGTCGACCAGGATCGCGTGCGGCACTGCCACCAGCCCCTGCTGGAGCAGGCCAAGCTTGCGCGCCAGGGTGCTCTTGCCGCTGCCGGACGGGCCGTACAACAGCAGCGAGCGGCTCGACTGCAAGGCCGCGCCCAGCTGTTCGCACACGTTGGCGTCCAGGTGGTCGTCGGCAAAGGCGGCGGCCATTTCAGCGGCGCCAATGCGGCGCGTCTCGGACTGGCGGGTCGACTGGCGCTGGCATACATCGCGGTAGGCCTGCAGTGTCACCGGCGCCGGGCCGGCATAGCGGCAGCGCGCCAGGTATTCGGCGGCGCGCTGCTTGCCGACGGTGGTCAGGTGATATTGCAGGTCGAGGTCGGTGTCGCCGCCCCACCCCGCTTCGGCCATCTGCTCGCCGACCATCGCATGGAGCACGTCGCGCATGATGCCGATCGACAGCCGCAGCTTGCCGGCGAGCACAGGCAACGGCGTCCTAGCGCCTGCATACATGGCTTTCGCGGCCAGTTCCATCAGCATCGACAGTTCCAGCCCGGTTTCGCGCACCGTCTTCGGCTGCGGCGGCAAGGTAGCGACGGGTTCACCCGCGAGGCTAGCCGGGCCGCGCACCGCGTCCGCCGTCCTGGCTGCCGTCAATTCCGCTTCGATCATGGTTCCCCCTTCTTAGCGCCAACAGATTTCCGAATGTCACAATTGATTCTATCGAGCATGCGCGGCGGTCTTTTGACGAATAGCAAGCAATGCCATGCGGCAGTATCAGCCGCGTCGCATCCACAGCATCAGGCAGGTGGCGGCGGCGATCGCCAGGCCGTATGGGATTCCGCCGACGCTCTGGCGAGGCATCCCTTCTTTCGCGTACGGGATGCCGGCGATGCGCATATAAAGCGGGCGCAGCAGGGCGCGCAGGTTCACAGACAGGTCGCGCCAGCGGCCATTGGCGATGACGATGACAAGCGCGATCACGCCGCCGGCGCAATAGGCGGCCAGCGCGATTTCAAACGCCAGCATCGGCCCGGTAAACGCGCCGGTCATGGCCATCAGCTTGACGTCGCCAGCGGCCATGCCGCGCAGGCAGTAGAGGGGAAGAAAGATGGCCAGGCCGACGGCAGCGCCGGCCAGTCCGGCCGATAAGATGTTAAGGGGGGTGCCGGAAACAAGATGCAGCACGCCGGCGCTGAACAGCCCGCACAGCACCAGCCGGTTGGGGATCTTGCGTACCGCGAGGTCTTTCAGGGCCGCGGTCAACACCAGCACAATCAGGAACCCATCGAGATACATCTGGTTGCTCATGTAAGACTCACTGGCGGAATGAAAAAAAGCTTTCCGGGCCGGGCCCAGCCCGGAAAGCGGGCGACCGATCAGGAAATGGTCATCTGCGTCTGGATGTACTGGAAGGCCGTTTCCAGCCCGTTCGTTACGTAACCGATGCCCAGAACCAGTGCGGTCGCAATCAGCGCCGCGATCATGCCGTACTCAATGGCCGTCACGCCATCTTCGTCATTCACGAACTGTTTCAGTGCAGTGGAAAGCGTGTTCATGACAAACTCCTTGTGAGTGAAAAAAGACACATGTCCTGGCCCAAACGGAAGGCGATAAGCTGCCCCCCTGAAATTGAACGTGCTGGATTTCAATTCCTGCGCCATTGAAAACACTATATATTTCGATTCCACAGGGCAAGTTGACTGTGCACAAGTTTTCCAGACGGCATTTTCGTGACGCGTTTTTGTTTGCGTTTTTCGATGTCGCGGCGGGTGTGGCGGCGCCGTGCAGAAATTTCCGACGGTATGTCGCAAGGGACTGACAGGCAGGTAGAATCGCCGTAGGTGCGCCAGAAAAGATTACCGGAAGCAATTGCCTAATATACAAAAAACTATTATGCTGCGCGATTGTTCTCTGGAATTGCCCTTTGCCCCGACATCGCGGTGTGCCTTAGCAAATGTCGGTGGGCGCAGGGATTCCTGGGCTATGCGTAGTTGCTTGATTACACTTCTGAGAACAACATGGATTCCCTTCTGAGACACATGGTGGACATGACCGGCCACCGCGATCACACGATGCTCGACATCTCCGTGATCTCGGCGGTGCAGGAGCTGGCCGGCGCGCTGCAAACGCGCGTGCTCGCCATCACCACTGTCCGCGGCCAGAAGTTCGTCCGCCCGCGCGCCTTCGTCGGCGCCGGTTTGCCGGCCTCCATCATCGACCAGCCTGACCACTGCAATCACGGCGACCCGCTCGGGGCCTATCCCGAGCTGGCCGCCTGCCTTGAGGCGCACGAGAGCGGCGCCGAAGCCATCGCGCCGGATGGCAAGCGCACCCTGTGGCTGCCGATCTGGATGGGCGACAAGGCCGACACCTGCCTCGAAATCGTCCGCCTCGAGCCCTACTCCAACGATACGATCCATGTCATCGGCGGCATCGTCAGCGTCTACCGCAACTTCCAGAACCTGCTCGACTACAGCGAACGCGATTCGCTCACCGGCCTGCTCAACCGCAAAACCTTCGACGACCAGCTGGCCAAGATGCTGCAGGCGTCAAGCGACCCGGACTGCCCGCCGCTGCCGGGCCTGCAGGAACGGCGCCAGCAGTCCAGCGCCGAAAAACAATGGCTGGCGGTGGTCGACGTCGATCATTTCAAGTCGGTCAACGACCGCTTCGGCCACCTGTACGGCGACGAGGTGCTGATCCTGATCGCCAACCTGCTGCAGTCGTCGTTCCGTTCGCAGGACCGCGTGTTCCGTTTCGGCGGCGAGGAATTCGTCGTGCTGCTGCGCTCCACCTCGCTCGAAAACGCCCAGAAGATCATCGACCGCTTCCGCACCAATGTCGAGACCAACGACTTCCCGCAGGTTGGCAAGGTCACCGTCAGCGTCGGGTTTGTCAGCATCAGCGCCTACGAGTCGCCGGTCATCACGCTCGGGCGCGCCGACCAGGCCCTGTATTACGCCAAGAGCCACGGCCGCAACCAGGCCTGCCACTACGACCAGCTGGTATCGGGCGGACTGCTGCACGCGGTCCCGGTCAACGACACCGCCGAATTCTTCTAAACCGTTTTCGGCAGCAAAAAAAAACGGACCGCGCAGGTCCGTTTTTGTTTTACGCCGCCAGCGCCATGAAGCGCATCGGATCGACTTTCCACTTCTCCGGCGCCTCGTGGCGCAAGATCTTGTCGCCGCCGCCGAATCCCAGCGCGCGCGACAGGTCGACCGTCTCGGGCTTGATGTACATGTCGCGCTTGGTGTGGAAGAACACGTTCACCTTCGGCGCCAGCAGGTTGGTCTCGTGCGCCTCGATCACCACGCCGAGCCGGCCCGACTCCAGCAGCACCATGGTGCCCACCGGGTAAATGCCGACGCAGCGCATGAACTCCTGCACGAAAGCCGGGTTGAAATGGAACTTGCTCCACTCGTAGAGCTTGCGCAGCGCATCGGCTGCCGGCATGCCCTTGTGGTAGCAGCGGTCGGCGGTAATCGCGTCGTATACGTCGACGATCGCCGCCATCTGCGCCAGCTCGCTGATGCCCTCGCCGGCCTGCTTGTCCGGATAGCCGCTGCCGTCGAAACGCTCGTGGTGGTGCAAGGTGATATCGAGTGGGATCGGCCCGATGCCGGGCGACTGCTTGAGGATCTCGTAGCCGTCGCGCGGATGCTTGCGGATGATCGCGAACTCTTCCTCCGTCAGGCGGCCCGGCTTGTTCAGGATTTCGTCCGGCACGAACGCCTTGCCGGTATCGTGCACCAGCCCGCCCAGGCCGGTCTGGTAGGTGGTATCGGCATCGAGCGCGCGCGCCTTGCAGAACGCCACCAGCAAGGTGCATACGCTGACCGAGTGCAGGAAGGTGTAGTCGTCCTTGCTCTTGATGCGCAGCAGGCCAAGCAGCGCGCCCGGATTGCGCAGGATCGACGCGGTGATGTCTTCCACCACCGACCCGACCCGGTCCATCTCGATCGCCTTGCCCAGGCGCGCATCCTGCATCACCGTGCGCACCAGGCCGACGGCCTGGTGGCGGATCAGCGTAGCGCGCTTGAGTTCCTCCGCCATGGTCGTGCGTGAAGGCGCCACCGGCGCTTCCGCGATCTGGATGATCTTCGCCTCGGTCTCGAGCCGCTTTTCCTCGACGGTCGGCGCATCCACGTCGAGCCCGCGCGAGCAGTCGATCACCACGTCGTGGATGCCGGCATCGACGATCTTGCGGATCTCCGCCTCTGTCTTGAGCAGCAGGCGGTTGCGCACGAACGGATGGGTCATCCAGTCGCAGCTGAGGTTGTGGATGTACATGCCCACCTTGAGCTGGGATGCATCGATATTTTTAAGCATAGGGTCAGTGGCTGTGTTTTAATCTTCCGCGGGATCGGGGTCGACCACACTGGAAGTATATCCTCTTCGTTACCGTAAAGCATTGCTTTTCGTCATTAATATTTGTTTTATTGCAAGTTTTGGGCCATTACGCAACATGGAATTACGCCAGCTCCGGTATTTCGTCGCGATCGTCGACCACGGTTCACTCTCGCGCGCCGCGCTGGTCCTGCACGTCGCGCAGCCCGCGCTGACCCAGCAGCTGCGCCAGCTGGAAGACGAGCTGGGCGCACAGCTGCTGCACCGTTCCGCCCAGGGTGTGCTGTGCACCGACGCCGGCAAGGTGTTCTACGAGCACGCGCAAGCGATCCTGAAACAGGTAGCCGACGCCCGCTCGGCGGTCACCCAGTCGACCACGCGGCCGTCGGGCAGCGTCACGCTCGGGCTGCCGCACAGTATTTCCGGCGCCCTCGCGCTGCCGCTGCTGATGGCCACGCGGGCCAGCTATCCCGAGATCACGCTGCAGCTCACCGAAGAACTGTCCGGCAACCTGGCCGAGCAGCTCAAATCCGGCCGCATCAACCTGGCGGTGCTGTTCGACGACGGCCAGCTGGGCGCTTTCACCAGTACCCCGCTGATCGAAGAAGACCTGATGTTCATCTGCCGCGCCGGCTCGGTGTTCGATCCCGGCGGCGCCAGCGTTGAATTTGCCGATGCGCTGGCGCAGACGCTGATCCTGCCTGCCCAGCAGCAGGGCGTGCGTCCGCGCATCGAAGACGCCGCCCGCGCCGCCGGCCTGGCGCTGGCCAACGTCATCGAGATCAACTCGATCGCCATCCTCAAGTCAGCCCTGCTGGCCGACATGGGTGCCACCATCCTGCCCGCCGCACCGCTGCAGGACCAGATCGACAGCGGCGCCCTGACCGCGCGTCCGCTGCAGGGCCCCGCGCTGGCGCGCAGCGTGACGTTGTGCGCGTCAAAGAATATCCCGCTGACCAATGCGGCGGCGGCAATCGGCAAGCTGGTGCACCAGGTCACGCGCGACCTGTGCGACAGCGGCGGCTGGCGCGGGGCGCGGGTTCAATTGCCCAAATAAATGGCAGCTCGACACTGCCATCATAAATTCTTATACCCCCATCCCAAAAGCCTATTTCCCCTATGACGAGTAAGGCCATACACTCGCGCCAGACCTGTCGCCCCGAGCGACGCCCACCCCGGCCGTGACCGGCGCCTACCCGGCGCCCCGCCCTGCCGGGCGATACCCCGAATTACCATTTTGGAGCTTCACATGCCTGATACGATCATCCCTGCCGGCCAGCAGGATGTGCCTTCGCGCCTGACCACGGTCACCCTCGACGACAAGTACACCGCGACGTCCGGTAACATCTTCCTGTCCGGTATCCAGGCGCTGGTACGCCTGCCGATGATGCAGCGCATGCGCGACGCCGCCGAAGGCCTGAACACGGCCGGCTTCATCTCCGGCTACCGCGGCTCGCCGCTGGGCGGCCTCGATGAGAACCTGTGGAAGGCCAAGAAGCACCTCGAAGCGCACCACGTGCAGTTCGTCCCGGGCGTCAATGAAGACCTGGCCGCGACCGCGGTGTGGGGCTCGCAGCAGGTCGACCTGATCGGCCCGGCCAAATACGACGGCGTGTTCGCCATGTGGTACGGCAAAGGCCCGGGCGTGGACCGCTGCGGCGACGTCTTCAAGCACATGAACCACGCAGGCACCTCGAAGCACGGCGGCGTGCTGCTGGTGGCCGGCGACGACCACGGCGCCTACTCGTCGACGCTGCCGCACCAGTCCGACCACCTGTTCTCGGCCTCGATGATCCCGGTCCTGTATCCGTGCAACGTGCAGGAATACCTCGACCTGGGCATCCACGGCTGGGCGATGTCGCGCTTCTCCGGCTGCACGGTCGCCTTCAAGGCGCTTGCCGACACGGTTGAATCATCGGCCTCGATCGACGCTGACCCGTTCCGCGTCACGGTCAAGATCCCGCAAGACTTCCAGATGCCCGAAGGCGGCCTGAATGCACGCCTGTCCAGCATCCCGCTGGGCCAGCAGGCGCGCAACCAGGAAGCGCTGATGCAGGACTATAAGATCTACGCGGCGCTGGCCTATGCGCGCGAGAACAAGCTCAATCACACCACCATCGACAGCCCGAACGCCAAGCTGGGCATCATCGCTTCCGGCAAGTCTTACCTCGACGTGCTCGAAGCGCTGGAAGACCTGGGCATTGACGAGAAAATGGCCCAGGACGTCGGCCTGCGCCTGTTCAAAGTCGCCATGCCATGGCCGCTGGAGCCGGACAGCGTGCGCGAATTCGCGCAGGGCCTCGACGAGATTTTGGTGGTCGAAGAAAAGCGCCAGATCGTCGAGTACCAGCTCAAGGAACAGCTGTACAACTGGCGCGACGACGTGCGTCCGCGCGTGATCGGCAAGTTCGACGAAAAAGGCGAATGGGTTGCGCCGCGCGGCGAATGGCTGCTGACGTCGAAGGCCGACTTCTCGGTATCGCAAGTGGCGCGCGTGATCGCCTCGCGCGTATCGCGCCTGATCACCGACGAGAAGACCTGCGATTTGATCCGCGCCCGCCTCGCCTTCCTCGACGCGAAGGACGCGGTCCTCAAGAAGGCCAACAACACCCCGTTCCGCCCTGCGTTCTACTGCTCCGGCTGCCCGCACAACACCTCGACCAAGGTCCCGGAGGGCAGCCTGGCGCTGGCCGGCATCGGCTGCCACGTGATGGCAACCTCGATCTATCCCGAGATGAACAAGCTGACCACCCACATGGGCGGCGAAGGCGCGCCGTGGATCGGCCAGGCCGCGTTCTCGAAGATCCCGCACGTGTTCCAGAACCTCGGTGACGGCACCTACTTCCACTCCGGTTACCTGGCGATCCGCGCAGCCGTTGCAGCGAACGTCAACATCACCTACAAGATCCTGTACAACGACGCGGTTGCGATGACCGGCGGCCAGCCGGTCGACGGCACCACCTCGGTGCCGCTGATCGCGCAGCAGATGGCCGCTGAAGGCATAAAGCGCATCGCGCTGGTGACCGAAGACCTGTCGCGTTACGCCGACCGTTCGAACCTGCCTGCGATCGTCTCCCTGCACGACCGCAAGGAGATGGACGCGATCCAGCGCGAGCTGCGCGACTTCACCGGCGTGTCGGTCATTATTTATGACCAGACCTGCGCGGCCGAAAAGCGCCGCCGCCGCAAGAAGGGCGAGTTCCCCGACCCGGCCAAGCGCGTCGTCATCAACGAAGCGGTCTGCGAAGGCTGCGGCGACTGCGGCGTGCAATCGAACTGCGTGTCGATCCTGCCGAAGGAAACCGAGTTTGGCCGCAAGCGCACCATCGACCAGTCGTCCTGCAACAAGGACTTCTCGTGCACCAAGGGCTTCTGCCCGAGCTTCGTCACGGTTGAAGGCGGCACGCTGAAGAAGTCGAAGACCGGCGTCGCGAAAAAGAACGAAGACGACGGCTTCGGCGCACTGCCGCTGCCAACGCTGCCATCGGTTGAGCAGCCATACAACATCCTGATCAACGGTATCGGCGGCACCGGCGTGATTACCGTCGGCGCGCTGATGGGCATGGCCGCGCACCTCGAAAGCAAGGGCGCATCGGTCTTGGACATGACCGGCATGTCGCAGAAAAACGGTTCGGTCACCTCGCACGTCAAGATCGCCAAGACCCCTGCCCACCTGCGCGCGCAGCGTATCGCCACCGGCGAAGCGGACCTGATCCTCGGCTGCGACATGCTGACCGCAGGCGCACAGGACGCTATCTCGAAGATGCGTCCGGGCCGCACGATGGCCGTCATCAACCTGCACGAACAGCCGCCCGGCACCTTCGCGCAGAACGCCGACTGGCAGTACCCGACCGACCAGGTCCGCTCGCTGATCAACGAATCGGTCGGCGCGCCTGCACTGGACGCGGCCGACTTCATCGACGCGACCAAGCTGGCCACCGCGCTGATGGGGGACTCGATCGCCGCCAACCTGTTCATGCTCGGTTACGCGTGGCAGAAGGGCCGCATCCCGCTGACGGAAGCATCGCTGCTGCGCGCGATTGAACTCAATGGCGTCGCCGCCGAATCAAACAAGCGCAGCTTCCTGTGGGGCCGCCGCGCCGCCGTCGACCTGAAGAAGGTCGAGCGCATCGCCACGCCGGCGCAGGCTATCGTGGTGCAGATGCCGCAGAGCCTCGAGAACGTCATCAAGAAGCGCGTCGAATTCCTGACCGGTTACCAGGACAGCGCTTATGCAGCGCAGTACGAGCTGCTGGTATCGAAAGTACGCGCTGCCGAAACGGCTGCGGGCCTTGGCAACAAGCTGTCGACCGCGGTCGCCAAGTACTACTTCAAGCTGATGGCGTACAAGGACGAATACGAGGTGGCGCGCCTGTACACCGACGGCCGCTTTGTCGAGCAGCTCAAGACCCAGTTCGAAGGCGACTTCTCACTCAAGTTCCACCTGGCGCCGCCGCTGCTGGCGAAGAAGGACGGCAAGGGCCACCTGATCAAGGCGCAGTTTGGCTCGTGGATGTGGAGCGCGTTCAAGCTGCTGGCCAAATTCAAGGGCCTGCGCGGTGGCACGTTCGATATCTTTGGCTACACTGAAGAACGCAAGATGGAACGCGCGCTGGTGGTGGAATACCGTGAGATGATTGAAGGCCTGATGGCTGGGCTGAATGCTGATAATCACGCGACTGCAGTTGCTTTGGCGAACCTGCCGGAACAGATCCGCGGCTTTGGGCATGTGAAGGAGGCAAACGTTGCCACCTTCCGTACCGAGAAGGCGCGTTTGCTGGCTGGCAATTCGACGCAGAAGGCCGCGTAAGCGACCCGTTTCACCGTAGGGCGGGTAAGCGACAGCGCACCCGCCGAATTCGGATGCTCCGAAACGGCGGGTGCGCTTTGCTTACCCGCCCTACAAAGTACATTCAACATCCGCACCCGCGCCCCGCGCTTGACGTTAACGTAAACGTCATATACCGTACAAGATCGACATCGCAAGGAACATCATGAACGACCTGACCCCTGCCGCCAAGCTCCACAATCCGGAGCATCCAAAGCTGGCCAACAAAGTGCGCTTCGTCACGGCGGCGTCGCTGTTCGACGGCCACGACGCATCGATCAACATCATGCGCCGCATCCTCCAGTCGAACGGCGTTGAAGTGGTCCACCTCGGCCACAACCGCTCGGTCGACGAGGTCGTCACCGCGGCGCTGGCCGAAGACGTGCAGGGCATCGCCATCTCCAGCTACCAGGGCGGCCACGTCGAATACTTCAAGTACATGATCGACCTGCTCAAGCAGCGCGGCGGCGCCCACATCAAGGTGTTCGGCGGCGGCGGCGGCGTGATTGTTCCTTCCGAAATCGCCGAGCTGCACGAATACGGCGTCACCCGCATCTTCAGTCCGCAAGACGGCCAGCGCATGGGCCTGGTGGGCATGATCCAGTCGATGGTGCAGGCCTGCGACATCGACCTGTCGACCTACTCCCCTACTTCGCTGGCGCCGCTGCAAACCGGCGACATGGCCGAGCGCCACCGCCCGCTGGCCCAGCTGATCACCGCGCTCGAAAACGGCAAGGCCGCCGACACGCTGCGCAAAGAGCTGCACGTTGCTGCCGAAAGCCTGCGCGTGCCGACCCTCGGAATTACCGGCACCGGCGGCGCCGGCAAGTCCTCGCTGACCGATGAACTGATTCGCCGCATCCGCATGGACCAGGGCGACGCGCTGAACATCGCCGTCATCTCGATCGACCCGTCGCGCCGCAAATCCGGCGGCGCGCTGCTGGGCGACCGCATCCGCATGAACGCGATTAATCCATGGAACGGCCAGGCGCGTGTCTTCATGCGCTCGCTCGCAACGCGCGAAGCAGGTTCCGAAATTTCGCACGCGCTGCCTGACGTGATCGCAGCATGCAAAGTCGCCGGCTTTGACCTGGTGATCGTCGAGACCTCCGGCATCGGCCAGGGCGACGCCGCCATCGTGCCGCACGTCGATGTTTCGATGTACGTGATGACGCCGGAATTCGGCGCCGCATCGCAGCTCGAAAAAATCGACATGCTCGATTTCGCCGACCTTATCGCCATCAACAAATTCGACCGCAAGGGCGCGCTCGACGCGCTGCGCGACGTCGCCAAGCAGTACCAGCGCAACCGCGAAATGTGGAGCAAGAGCCCGGACGAGATGCCGGTCTACGGCACCCAGGCGTCGCGCTTCAACGACGACGGCGTCACGGCGCTGTACCAGGGCCTGCTGCCGAAGCTGGGCGAGTTCGGCCTGCCGATCAAGCCGGGCAAGCTGCCGCAGGTATCGCTGCGCCACTCCAGCGGCAAGCACGTCATCGTGCCGCCTGCACGCGCGCGCTACCTCGCCGAGATCTCGGACGCGGTTCGCGGCTACCACAAGAACACTCGCAAGCAGGTCACCCTGGCGCGTGAACGCCAGCAGCTGACGGAGACCAAGCGCATGCTGGCAGCCGCCGGCAAGGGCGCCGACTTCGACGACCTGATTACCGAACGTGACAACGCGCTCGACGCCCCAGCCAAGAAACTGCTGGCGATGTGGCCTGACATGCAGGCCGCGTATTCGGGCGACGATTACGTCGTAAAGATCCGCGACAAGGAAATCCGCACCCAGCTGGTCCAGCACACCCTGTCGGGCACCGCCATCCGCAAGGTAGCGCTGCCGAAGTACGAAGACCACGGCGAAGTGCTGCGCTTCCTGATGCTGGAAAACGTGCCAGGCTCGTTCCCGTACACCGCCGGCGTATTCGCGTTCAAGCGCGAAGGCGAAGACCCTACCCGCATGTTCGCCGGCGAAGGCGACGCTTTCCGCACCAACCGCCGTTTCAAGCTGGTCTCGACCGGCATGGACGCCAAGCGGCTGTCGACCGCGTTCGACTCCGTCACGCTGTATGGCGCCGACCCTGCGGTGCGCCCGGACATCTACGGCAAGGTCGGCAACTCGGGCGTGTCGATCGCGACCCTGGACGACATGAAGGTGCTGTACGACGGCTTCAACCTGTGCAGCCCAAGCAC